>RZZF01000145.1 GCA_009929975.1 Clostridia bacterium | reverse complement strand
GGATCGGCCTGTACATCCGGCTCACTTGATCCATCCCATGTGCTGCTGGCGATCGGCCTGCCGCATGAGATCGCCCACGGGTCACTGCGAGTCACCCTGGGGTCGGAAAACACCCGGGAACAGATGGACGAACTGGTCCGGCATATGGCGGACATCGCCGCCAGACTGCGGGACATGTCGCCCCTGTACGCCGACTGGCAGAAGCAGCAGCGCCGGTCTGCCCCTGCTGCCAACTGATCATTGTTTCAGATAAAGGAGTTATATCATGCAATACAGTGAAAAAGTCATGGATCATTTCATGCATCCGCGCAATGTCGGGGAAATCGAGAACGCGGACGCCAGCGGCACCGTTGGCAACGCGAAATGCGGCGATATCATGAAAATTGATCTGAAAATCGAGCATAATGTCATCGTTGACATCAAATTCAAAACTTTTGGCTGCGGATCAGCCATCGCGACCAGCAGTATGGCCACCGAAATGGTCATCGGCAAAACCGTGGATGAAGCGCTGCAGCTGACCAATAAGGCCGTCGCGGAAGCGCTGGACGGTCTGCCGCCGGTCAAGATGCATTGTTCGCTTCTGGCCGAACAGGCGATCAAGGCCGCGATCAAGGATCATTATATCCGCACCGGCCAGATGACACCGGAGCGGGAAGAACTGTTTGCCGGTCTGGATGAGGATCCGCATGACCACTGAATCCGCCGGCAAAGTCCTGCTGGGAATGAGCGGCGGAGTTGACAGCTCGGTCGCTTGTTTTATGCTGCAGGAACAGGGCTTTGAAGTCATTGGGGTGACACTCCTGACCAATCCGCTCAGTCTGGACCATTTGGATGATGTCAAGGCGGTCGCGCGGCAGGCGGGAATTCGTCTGCTGGTTGAAGATGTCCAGCCCCGTTTTTCCAATCTGATTATTCGTGATTTCGTTGAAGCCTATACCTCAGGCCGTACGCCGAACCCCTGTGTTCTCTGTAATCCGGCGGTCAAATTCGATGCGTTGGAATCGGTCGCGGACCAGGAAGGCTGTGGCTATTTCGCGACAGGCCATTACGCCGCGGTTCGCCATTTCGCTGACCGTGGCCGTTACGCGCTCACCCAGACTGACGCAGGGCAGAAGGACCAGACATATTTCATGTATCGGCTCAGCCAGAAACAGCTCAGCCGCCTGATATTGCCGTTATCCGGATTTCGCAAGGAACAGGTTCGTGACAAAGCCCGAACCCTTGGCCTGGCCGCACATGACGGACAGCATCTGTCGATCAAGCCGGACAGCCAGGATAACTGTTTTATCGGAAAAGAAGGATATGCCGACTATATCCGTCAGCATCTGGAAACACACGGACCGGCCCGGTGGCTGCAGTTATTCGCCCCGGGACCGGTACTCAATCCTGACGGTGAGGAAATCGGCCGTCACCGCGGCCTGATCCACTATACTACGGGTCAGCGAAAAGGTTTTGACGTCAAGACAACAGAACGTCTTTTTGTGTTGGGAAAACAGCCTGAACGCAATGCTTTGATCGTCGGATCGTATGATCGGGTGAAACGAACCACCATCACAGTGGTTGATCCGGTCTATTCTGGCCTGGCGCGAATTGAGCCAGGGCAGCGCCTGATGGCCAGGATCCGTAATTCAGCCGCCCCGGTACCCTGTGAGGTTGTGCCGCAGCCGGATGGGCGGATTGAGGTCAATTTCGATGAAGCGGTTGCCGCACCGGCTGCTGGACAGTCCTGTGTTTTTTATGACCGTGGGTGCATCATGGCCGGTGGCTATATTTCCGACGAATCCGTGACGGTCTGACCGGCTGGGGCCTGCTCAAGGCGGATCGTCCTGGGCTGGCGCCGTTCATACCAGGTGAGTTCGGCAACACCCAGACCGGACAGCCAGGCCGCCAGTTCAGGAAAGAGACGGGCGATATGTTCCGGACGGTGGGCATCACTGCCGAGACAGATTCTGCGGCCGCCGAGGCGCAGCCAGGCTTTAATCAGTTCCTGATCGGGAAACGCGTCCCGGTCAGGTTTTTCTTTATCACTGAGCGCGGCGATCGTGGCGACATTGATTTCCAGACATTTGTCATGGCGGACCAGCATGCGGCAGAAGTCATCCCAGCAATCTGAAAGTTCCGCATAGGTCATGGCCCGATCCGGATAAGGCGCGTAGCGGGAGATATAGTCAAAATGAGTGATGATGTCATGATCGGGACAGCCCTCAATCATCTCGGTCAGCCGGGTGATATAGCGCCGGTATAACGAACACCGGCCTTCAGCGTAAATGGTGCGGTCGTCAAACGGGTCCTGGCCGTCGAGCAGATGCAGCGACAGCAGTACGGCATCGAATGGCCAGCGGCTTGTCAGCCCGGCATAATGTGAAGCCAGATGCGGTTGATACCCGAGTTCAATTCCGATCAGCAGCTGAGGCTGATCGACCCGGCTGGACCGGCGCAGAGGTTCGAGGGCAGCAAAATAACGGTCAAGCGGAAAAATTTCCTCCCGGTCCGGTCGATAGGCGATCTCTTTATCGTAATGGTCCGTGATACAGAAGCCCATCAGTCCGGCGGCTTTCGCGGCTTGTATGATCTGGCTGACGGTCTGGTGGCCGTCGCTGGAATAGTCCAGCTGGTGCATGTGCATATCGACGTACATTGATTCCTCCGATCGGGCGACCCGTCCGTAACTGGTGAGACTGGAAGTCCTCTGAGAAAAACATTATAATTGATATTTGAAACAAGTACCAGCCGCGGCTGCGGCACGACGAGGAGGCATTATGAAATCAGAGAAAGAAAAAACCAGCCAGGCATCATCCGAAGAGGTGAAGACCAGGGATGTGGTCAAAAAATTGAAGAAGACACTGGAAAACGAACATCCGAATCTGTGGGATACAGCCACAGCTGAGGAGATCAGCGAAATCAACGCATTTGCGGATCAATATAAATCTTTCCTTGACCGTGGCAAGACGGAACGTGATTTTGTCACTGTGACGGTTGAAACTCTGGAATCACTCGGTTATGAGCCCCTGCGCGGCAAAACCAGCCTGAAAGCCGGCGATAAGGTCTATCAGACCATTCGCGGCAAAGCCATCAACGCCGCGATCATCGGACAACGTCCGCTTGCCGACGGCTGCAATCTGGTCGGTGCCCATGTTGACGCTCCGCGCCTCGATCTCAAACCGCATCCGGTCTATGAAGACAGTGATCTGGTACTGCTCAAGACGCATTATTACGGTGGTATCAAAAAGTATCAGTGGGCGGCGATCCCCCTGGCCATTCATGGCATCGTCTACCGCATGGATGGCAGCCCGGTCACGATCAGTATCGGTGAATCAGCGGATGATCCGGTGATGACCATCACCGACCTGCTGCCTCATCTCGGCAAGGAACAGATGAGCCGGAAAGCCCCTGACCTGATCAAAGGCGAGGAACTGAATATCCTGGTCGGCGGATTGCCGTATCCGGATACCGATACCTCCGGCCGCTTCAAGCTGGCGATTCTCAAACTGCTTCATGACCGTTACCAGATCACGGAGCGGGATCTGATCAGCGCCGAACTTGAAATTGTGCCCGCGGGGCAGGCTCGTGATGTCGGGCTGGACCGCAGCTTTATCGGTGCCTATGGCCAAGATGACCGGGTCTGCGCCTACACCGCGCTGGCCGCGCTGACCAGTTTGAACACGACTGATAAAACGGTGGTCTGCATGCTGTTCGATAAGGAAGAAGTCGGCAGCGACGGCAATACCGGAGCGCAGTCACGTGCCTATGAGAACTTCCTTTACGAACTGCTCGCCCGCAGTGAACAGCAAGCGGACCGACTGTCATTCCAGATGATGATTGAAAACAGCAAAATGCTGTCGGCCGATGTGACCAATGCCTATGATCCGACCTTCTCATCCGTCAGCGACAGCCGCAACAACAACTACCTCAACCGTGGTATCAGCCTGGTCAAGTACACCGGATCGCGTGGCAAATCGGGAACGAGCGATGCCAATGTCGAGTTTCTCAATGAAGTGATCCGTACGTTTGAAGCCAATGACATTCCCTGGCAGACCGGCGAAATGGGCAAGGTCGATGAAGGCGGCGGTGGAACCATCGCGAAATTCCTGGCCAATCTGGGCATGGAAGTGCTCGACTGCGGCGTACCGGTTCTCTCGATGCATTCACCGTTTGAAATCACGAGTAAAATGGATGTCTACATGACATTCCAGGCGTACCGCGTCTTTTTTGAGCATATCTGATATGACGCGGAGCGCAGATCTGACAGCCGGCTGCCGGCTTTGTCCGCGTGAATGCCTGAATATTCCTTCTGAAGAACAACCCGGCCGCTGCCATGTACCGCGTGCGGCCGGGTTTTTCCGCGTCGCCAGGCTGATGGACCATCCGTGGGAGGAACCGTATATCAGCGGAAGCAAAGGCTCCGGAACCGTTTTTTTCAGCGGCTGCAGCCTGGGCTGCCTGTTTTGTCAGAATGAAGCCATCAGCCACCGGGCTCACGGGGAGACGATGCGTTCTGATCAGCTGCTGCAGGCCATGGAAGATTTGGCGGCTCGCCAGGTTCACAACCTGAACCTGGTGACAGCCTCGCACTATGGCGACCATCTGTCACGGCTGCTGCCGGTCCTGAAACAGCGGCTGAAGAAACGGGGGCGGCTGATCCCTGTCGTCTGGAACAGCAGTGCTTATGAAAAAACGGACATGCTGGCCGCTCTGGCCGATTCAGAATCTGTTGATGTCTTCCTGCCGGACCTGAAATTTTTTGATCCGGAACTCTCCGGTCGGCTGGCCGCGGCGCCGGATTATTTTGTCAGGGCCTCACAGGCCATCCTGGCCATGCACCGCCTGCGGCCGGATCATCAGTTCTCCGACGACGGACTGCTGCTGCGCGGACTGGCACTGCGTCATCTTGTTCTGCCGGGAGCCTGGCGGGATTCACTGACACTGATTGATTTTATCGCGGCCAATCTGCCGCCGGATACACCGGTCGCTTTGATGCGGCAGTACACACCGCCGACGAATGCGCGGCTCAGGGAACAGATCGGAGCTATCATGCCGCGCCTGCTCCATAAAGTCACCAGTTATGAGTATGATAAGGTTTGCGAACATGCGGAGAAAAGAGGTCTGAAACGTCTTCTTTTCCAGGAGCCGGCTTCCGCAGACAGCCGGTTCACACCGGATTTTACCGGCTGAGTCCATGGTTTGGCGGTGGTCGTTTACGGGTCAGGGACATGCCGGAATCAACGGGATCTGATCTCGTTCAGCGGATTGTTCTCAACCGCCTGGTGCAGCC
>RZZF01000467.1 GCA_009929975.1 Clostridia bacterium | reverse complement strand
CCACAGACCTGTGTCGCCTGCTGGAGCAGATGATGATGTCGGATCAGCCCTGGTCTGCCGACTGATCGGCAGTCAGCCTGTGCGTGTTCTGATGATCCGATCAAACACCTATGTGAGGATAAACGATGCTGGTTCGTGTCGAGATCACCGATTTTGCCTTGATTGATCATACCGTTTTGGAAGCAGATGCCGGTCTTCTGATGATGACCGGTGAAACCGGTGCGGGAAAATCAATTCTGATCGACGCGATCTCCGCGCTCTGCGGCAGCCGGATGCGCCGCGATATGATCCGGCATGGATGCGAACGGGCGGTCATTGAGGCGATGTTTGAACAGGCTGATCAATGGCTGCCGGAACGCTTATGGTCTGAGATTCATCCTGAAAATGATCACGCAGCGGATGAGGAAGAGGCAGGATGCCTGATTGTCAGCCGTGAGTTCCAGGCGTCAGGCCGCTCAATCTGCCGGATCAACGGCCGGCTGGTACCGCTAAATCTGCTCCGGGACTGCACATCGTATCTGATTGACATCCACGGACAGCATGATCAGCAGGCCATTTTCCGTACGGAGACGCATATCCAGCTGCTGGATCGTTTTGCCGGTGAGCCGGTCTCTTTCAGTCTCGGCCGTTATCAACGGGTTTTACAGGCCTGGCGCGAAACACGCCGTCAGTTGAAAGATCTGGGTGCTGATCCTTCCGAACGTGCCCGGATGCTGGACATGCTGCAGTACCAGACGAAAGAAATTGAAGCGGCCCGGATCCAGACCGGCGAGGATGAGACGCTGACCGCGCGGCGCCGACTGCTTGCCCATGCGGAAAAGATTCAGCAGGCCCTCAGCCTGGCGTATGACCGTTTGAATGGTGACGATGATTATGCTGTCATGACATCATTAGGTATTGTCAACGAAAATATCGCGTCAGCGGCGGTTCATACCCGTGATCTGGATGAAACGGCAGAGCAGATCGACCAGGCGATGATTCTCCTGCAGACCGCAGCCGAAGAACTGCGCGAATGGACGGAACGATCAGAACTCGACCCGGCTGAACTGATTATGGT
>RZZF01000466.1 GCA_009929975.1 Clostridia bacterium | reverse complement strand
TGATCCGGACCGGCATAATGGATGGCATTGGTCAGGAAATTGTACAGGACTTGTTCGATCCGGGCTGCATCGGCATGGACCTCGGCCTGCTCAGCTGCAGTGAATGTGATCTGGTAGCCTTCAGCCTCGGTCAGCTTGCCAACCCGGGCGATGATGTCGCGGATCGATTCGGACAAGTCATAGGCGGATGGTTCAAACTGGCTGGCCCCGGATTGCAATTTGGACAGATCAAGGATGCTGTTCACCAGGCTGTTCAGGCGATTGGACTCGTCAATAATGACTTGGACATTGTCCGGATTGTTTTCACCGGGCAAATCGCGCATGACCTCGGCATACCCCCGGATCATGGTCAGGGGGGTGCGCAAATCGTGGGAAATGTTGGCGATCAACTCGCGGCGCAAAGCCTCGACCCGGCCTAATTCGACCACGGTGTGGTTGAGCGTGTCAGCCAATTCGCCGATTTCCCTGTAATCCCCGGCAGCAAAACGGACTGAATAGTCACCCTCAGCCATTTGTTTGGACTGCTCATTGATCTGCACAATTGGCCGCGCGATCCGGCGTGACAAGAGCAAGGCCAGGCCAAGTGAAAGGATGATCAGGATCAGCGAAACATAGACCAGCTGGATACGCAGGGTATCCACGGTGGCCGTTACTGGTGACAGCATCGTGTTCAGGAGGATCACTGCTGACGTGCCACTGTCCAGCGTTACCTGGCGGCAAAAGATCAGTGATGTCAGCTGGTTGTCGGTGGGCGGTGGGACATTGCCGATAAATTTGCGGTCATCATAGCGGTCATTGTCAAACGAAGACCGGTTGTAAAATTCCAGATATTCGCCCCCGGCCGCCACGGTTTTATCATACAGGCCATACAAATCGGTCAGGGACAAATGGTTGATCAGGCTGGCCGGGCCGATTTCGATCGAGGCCAGATCGCTGCCGGAAACGGTGAAGATCCGGATGCTCAAGTCTCCCTGCTCGGCAATCCGGTCGATCAGGGTATCAAGCTCACTGTGGTTGATGTTTTCAGCGAGCGTGGCTGCGACCCGGCGGATCTGGGC
>RZZF01000144.1 GCA_009929975.1 Clostridia bacterium | reverse complement strand
CCGCCATTTTGCCGATTCTGACCTGGCCGGGGATATGGTCAGCGTGATGCGGTGCCGCCCGGATGAGATCTACAGGGAAATACCGTTCACACTGGCTGTCCCTGTTCTCGAGATCTTTCCCCGGGCAGAACATGGATTGCATGATGAGCCGGTCATGATTCAGGGAATGATTGACTGCTGGTTCATCAAAGACGGAGAATTAACGCTGGTTGACTACAAATCCGATGATATCCGCGGCGATGATGACGACTGCGCTGAAATTCTGCGTCATCGCTATGCCGGACAGCTCAACTGGTATGCCAGAGCAATCGAAGCGGCGCAAAAACGCCCGGTCACGCGCCGCCTGATCTGGCATATCCGGCGCGGCCGGGCTTTCATGATCTGATGGGTTATTGTCAGCCGCGGGAATCTGAGGCCGGTTGTACCGGCCTGGCTTCTTTTGCCTGTTCACGCCGGACCGCGCGCGAACCGGCTGCCCGGTTCTCCTTGCGCAGACGGCGGAAAAATTCACGGATCAGTTCACTGCTTTCCGTGGCCATCACACCCTGCGAGACATCAACGCGGTGGTTATGCGGCAGACTGAAGATATCGGTTATGGAACCGGCCGCACCCGCTTTGGGATCGGCAGCGGCGAAGACCAGGCGGCGTACCCTGGCCTGAATGATCGCTCCCGCGCACATGACACACGGCTCCAGCGTCACATATAAATCACAGTCATCCAGCCGCCAGCTGCCCAGTTCTGCACAAGCCTGGCGGATCGCGGTCATCTCGGCATGCAGGGTCACATCCTGATGATGTTCCCTCAGGTTATAGCCCCGGCCGATGACCTGGCCTTTATAGACGATCAGCGCACCGACCGGAGTCTCATCTTCACTGGCCGCCTGCCGTGCCAGTTCCAGCGCCGCCGACATCCACTGCCGGTCAACCGATTCCACTGAGCCGGGTTCGTGCATGATCAGTCGACCTGCAGTTCAGTTGAACCGATCTGGCGAATCTGCATCAGGCTGCAGGCCTCTTGACCAAAGACGGCGGACATTGTTTCGAGATAGGTATCCACCAGGTCATGCGGAACATAGGCCTGGATGGTTCCGGCGAAGCCGCCGCCATGCACGCGGCAGGCACCACGGCCGGCGAGAATCCGATCCGATAAGGCCAGACCGACGGCGACAGGCTGTTCGCGCGGGAATGTGGCTGAATAAACATTCTGCAGACATGTCCATGAACTGCGGCCTGAAGCGCTGACCTCCTCGAGAAAATCAGCGAAACGATCCTGCTGCAGGGCCTCTTTCTGACGGAGGACACGCTCATTGTCCGCGAAAAAGTGAATCGCCCGCAGGATGGCCTGGTCATCAACGGTTCCGCGCAGATGGGGCAGCCGCTCCCAGAAATCATCTTCACTGACCTGACGGAGAACCTGGTGGTCGCAGGCCGCTGCGACCGCGCTCATATCACGCGGCACGGACGCGTAGTCGTCGGTCAGATCCGCGTGGCTGCCGCCGGTATTTGTGATGATCAGGGCATGGCCGGAATGGGCGAAATCGAAATGGACCTGATCAACCTGCGGCTGGCCGGTGATGGCGAAGTCGATCGCGATAAAGCCGCCGACAGAACAGCCGCACTGGTCCATCAGGCCACACGGTTTGCCGAAATACTGATTCTCCGCTTCCTGCGCGATCAGGGCACGCTCAACGGGTGACAGGGAGTTTTCATTATAGAGACTGTCGATCATGGTCGCGACCAGAATTTCGAAAGCGGCGGAAGAACTGAGACCCGAACCTTTCGGAACACGGCTGGTCGTATAAATATCAAGTCCGCCGATGGCGTGGCCGCGGTTTCGCATTCCGGCCGCGATCCCGCGAATCAGCGAAGCGGAGTGTTCGCGTTCCTCACGCACCGGATCAAGCTGGCGCAGATCGACGATATCCATCCCGGGGAATCCCTCTGATTTCAAGCGGATCACATCATCCTGGTTCGGGGCAGCGAGCGCGATGATATCAAGATCAACAGAGGCACAGAGAACCCGGCCTGACTGGTGATCCGTATGATTGCCGCCGACTTCGGTGCGCCCGGGCGTGCTGAACAGGCGGATCTGCTGTTGTTCAGGGTATTGGCCGGCAAACAGTGCCGCGAGGCGGCTCCAGCGTTCGCGCTGGACTGCCAGTGTCGCGGGATCGTCACCGTAGATGGAGATGAGGGCGGCCCGGCCGTTCCGGCTTTCCAGAACGCGGACCAGATCAGATCGATGTATCATAGCAAACCTCCAGATTCATTCAGGACACGGTCCTGAGGTGTCATATAGGAGCGGATCATCCGTATCATATCATCGAGTCGGGCCGGCAGGGGGCTGTCAGAGACCCCGACCACATCAATGTGGCAGCGGCTGACCGGCAGCAGAATTTTCTGAGCGGTACTGGATCCGATGGCCTCGGCCATCGCTCCGGACAATTCTCCCATCATTGAACCGGCCGCGATAATCCCAATCGGTCCGACAATCAGGTCAGCCCGGGCACAGTTCCAGATTACCGCGGATTCACCGGAGGCACCGGCGTCTGCCCCGGCCTTCATCATGGCCGATGTCGCCATCGCGTTGGTACCGGCGGCGACCAGTTCCGCGGTCAATCCGTCACGGCGGATCCGTTCGATAATCGCCCGGCCCATGCCACCGCCCTGGCCGTCAATGATCACGATACGCTTCACCGGTTCAACCTCCTTGCCTTGCCTGTCATTTGCCTTTATAATATCATAATGTTATGTGTGTTACGCCAGTCACTCTTTACTGGTGATATCAATTCAATGATCGATCCGGATACCCCGGTGAAAAGGATGGTAATCATGGCGCTGAAAGATGGCAGATGCCCCAACTGCGGGTCACTTCTCGCTCTAGACCCGAATGCTGAAAAAGGGCATTGCCTTTTTTGTGACGCTGTCTTTGAAAACAAGAGGGCGTTTGAAATTGCCGGAGACCCGGCTGGTTATGAGTTTCCCAATGAACCGCAGCCCAAATATGAAGGGCCCAGTCTGAACCCGAAAAATTCCGGCAATGCCGCGGTCGCCACACAACCGGCCGCGCCAAAGAAGAAAAAGGCGACGGCGAAGCCGGTCTATATCCATAAGGAGCCGATTAAGCTGCCTGATATCAAGTTGTCACCGAAAGTGCGCAAAAAAGTCATCCTGTTTGTTCTGGCGGCGGTCATTCTGATCGCCGGCATTTCGACACCCCTGATCATGACGCGCAACAGCATGCGGGCCAGTCTGAAAGAGGCGATGCCGCAGATCGCGCCATTTGCCGTCGATGTTGAGCAGGCGACAGAAATCCGCCGTCTGACCAATACGTATCTTTTGATTGTCGCACCGGGCGATATCTCCGAAGAGGACTTGATCCTGTTGTTCCGCCAATACGCGGAAAAACGGGCCGAAATAAGAGGACTCGACTTGAACGATTTCGACCGGGTCTATCGACCGGTTACGGTGAAAGTCGTTACGGAAAACGGCAGTTATCTGATGTCTGAACCGGAGGCGATGGCAACGTTGTCCAGCGATCAATTTATTCAGACGAGGCCTTAGGGGCTTGACTGAAATATTCCTGTAGCATTTGTTTTTATCACGTTCACATTTGCGTTCAAAAAAAGACAAATTCGTATGGTAAATTTAGACCATAGCAAGACAGGAATTGCTAACCTCCTTCTTTCATACTTTTCTCCTCCAAGTAAAAGCAGTTTTGGGAGTGGTGCCCCGGAACTGCTTTTCTTCTGCGGATCAGCATCAGACAACAGGCCCGGCCGGACCTGTTTTTTTGTTGTCCCGGTTCCGGACTTGTTCAAGCAGCGTTGTCACCAGGCTGGCGTGCTGATCCAGCGCGGCGGCTCCTTCCGATGTCAGCGCGTACACGCCACGGGATGAACGCTCGAACCAGCGGTAGTGGTTATTGTATAAAATCCGTTGTGTCTGTTCGCAGCTGCCGCTTTGCCGCAGGCTTGCGGGGGAGGAGGGACCGGCCGCGCGCAGCAGAGCCGCGATCAGAAGAGCCTGTTCCCGATATTGTGTCATCAGCTGCCGGCCAGTACTGCCGCCGGTATTATGATCGCCGTGCCGGGCAGCAAATTCGCTGCGCATCCTGGTCTGGCGGCGCCGATAGTTCTGGCGGCTGCGTTCACGGTCGAATGGTTCCGCTTCAAGGACAATCTGGACTTCGGCCGGCTGGCGGCGCAGATCGACCATCATCAGTCCGAGTTCCAGGCGACGCAGCAGGTGGATCAGCCGACGCCAGCGGGAACGGTTGAGCGGCTGCCGGCTGCGCGGCACCGCGATCCAGACTTCATCAGCCCGACGCTGTCGCTCGACCGCCTGCAGGATAACATCCAGGTTCAGCCTGAGCTTGAGCTCAATGATGACCCAGATATCATCGCGGCAGGCGACAATATCACAGTCATCAACTTCCGCGCGGACTTCATAGCCTGCTTCTGACCAGGCATCACGAACCGGCTGATACAAATCAGTTTCCTTGTGAGCAGTCAGGCTCATCATGCACCTCGCTTCGTTATCGGTTTCGATCAGATTTTGCCTCTGATTGAGTCAAAATGCAAATCAGGTGGTAGGCGAACGTGATGATCCGTGCTATGATGGATCTACAACCTATTGTCGGCAAGGCGAAGGCCTTGATATGGGGAAACAGGTGAAAAACCTGTGCGGTCCCGCCACTGTAATGCCCGGTCCACCGGGCAGAGCCAGATTACCATTCCGACACAGGCCCGTATCTTCGCGAGCGACGGAGAGAGGCTTTACGCTTCTTTTCATGCTGGCAAGAAGCTTTTTTATTGCCATGGATGGAGGACGCAACATGAAATCTCGATGGATGACCGTATTAGCCGGGCTGCTCATACCGTTTGTGCTCGGCATGTCAGCTCTGGCCGCGGCCTGGCCGCAATATGCCCGGACCGCCGGACATCAGCCGCTGACAGAAGCCAGCCTGCCGGCTGAAGGTGATACGACCGAGCTGGTCTTTAATCTGCAAGCCCGGCCACAGGAAAGCACAGACGTGCTGAGCAACCTGATTGTGACGGATGACGCCCTGTTTGCTGCCGCGGGCCCGGACCTGATGAAAATCAGTCCGCAGGGACAGATCCTCAAACGTGTCACACTGCCGCGGCCGGTTTCCGCCTACACCCCGTTCATCGCGGCGGCCGGCGACCTGGTTCTGACTTATGGCTATGATGGCTCATCCGGTCAGGTTCAGGCGTTCAGCATGGAGGATCTGGCACTGGTCTGGACGAGTCCTGAACTGGCG
>RZZF01000143.1 GCA_009929975.1 Clostridia bacterium | reverse complement strand
GTTCAATTGAGTCTGTTCTTGACTTTTATGAAAAAGCGTCGGATCAGCTGGATCATCTGGCAGACGGGGAGGCGGAGTATGAACGCTTGACTGTCCGTCTTCGCCAGCTGGAAGAAAAACTTGTCGAACGGGCGGCTGAACTCAGCCAGGCACGGCGACAGGCAGCGGCTGAGCTGGAAAAGAGAATCATGGCCGAACTGAAGGACCTTGGTATGCCGGCGGTCCGCTTCGCGGTTCAGATCAGTGATCAGGCAAGAGCCTCACGATTTCAGGCCAATGGCTTCGATCTGGTTGAGTTCAGCCTGTCAGCCAATCCGGGCGAGCCGCTCAAACCACTGGCCCAGATCGCGTCAGGTGGAGAAGCCTCCCGTATGATGCTGGCGATTAAGGTCATTCTCGCTGAAGCGGACCAGATCCCGGTCTTGATATTTGATGAGATCGATGCCGGCGTCAGCGGACATACCGCGGACCGTGTCGCGGAAAAATTGCTGCATATTTCACGACATCGCCAGGTTTTCTGCATCACACATCTGGCTCAACTGGCCGCGATGGCTGATCGACATCTTCTGATTGAGAAGAGCACGCGCAATGACCGGACCTCAAGCCATCTGACCCGCCTCAGCCCGGAGCAGCGCCGGGAAGAACTGGGCCGCCTGCTCTCCGGCGGAGTCGGACAGCAGCAGGCGATCACCCTGGCCGGCCAGCTCCTTGAACAGGCTGAAACTCTGCGCAGCCGCTGGTAGTTCAGTCCGTATTCTTTTGGCTGAGCTGGCGGAGCAGCAGGCGCATGTCATCCGGCAGTGGTGCCGTCCGTTCAATCCACTGATGTGTCAACGGATGTTCAAATCCCAACCGCGCGGCATGCAGTGCCTGTCGGCCGATTTTGTGATCCCAGACGGTGGCCCGATCCGTTTCAGCCAGCCCGTATAACCCGTCACCGAGCAGAGGATGACCGACCGTCTGGCAGTGGACCCTGATCTGATGCGTCCGCCCGCTGAGCAGACGAAAACGGACCAGCGAGACTGAGGCCGCCGGGAACCAGCGGACTTCCTGCCACATCGTCATCGCCATCGCGCCATCTTCGCGAAACTGCCGCAGGATCAGGCTGTTATCGACCCGTCCGAGCGGGGCCTGGATCAGTCCGTGTGTCTGCCGCATCCGGCCGTGAATCAGGCCGAGATATTCTTTTTTCATCGGATGTGAACTGAGGACATGGTGGGCATGTCCGTTCAGCGCGATCAGGACCGCGCCGGTTGTATCTCGATCAAGACGAAGGACAGGATGCAGCGGCTGGTCGGACAGACGATCCGTCAGTGATCCCTGATGATGCAGATAGGTCGGATGGATGACAAGATCTGCCGGTTTGCTGACAACGATCAGCCATTCATCCTGAAAAAGAACCGGGATGTCCGGATGACGGCGAAGATGAACCGGACCCTCCCGATTGGCAAGGTTGATTTCCATCACATCGCCTGAATGGACCGGATCAATCATCCGATGCGGCTGTCCGTTGACCAGCAGCTGACCATGCAGTCGGATTTTTTTAACCATCAGGCGGGACATTCCGGTCCGCTCGACCAATACATCAGCCGCCTTGCGGTCCTGGTCGATTTCGTTGACAATATGTTTCAGATACACAAAATAACTTCCTATCATGATTTACCGTAAACGTATACGGTAAAGTTTCACAAACGTTTGCGTCGAATAAGGCAGATTATAATGCAATCAGGTGAAAATGTCACATAGGTTACAAAACTTATTGTTGCTTTACCCTGCTCATGGTATCGTTAATATCTGGGAGGTGAGCCATCCAATGGGAACGATAACTGTTCAGACTCATGAGGAAAAAATGACGCTTGTCAGGGAAGCGATCAGCCGGCACAGTCATGACGGCCGCAAGGCGCTGATGCAGGTACTTCAGGACGCGCAGAATGCCTATGGTTATTTGCCGCTCGCGGTTCAACGCGAAGTTGCGAACGGAATGGGCCTGTCTGTCGCGGAAGTTTATGGTGTGGTTTCTTTTTACTCGTTTTTTTCCATGACCCCGAAAGGCCAATATGAAGTCAGTGTCTGTATGGGAACTGCCTGCTATGTCAAGGGATCACAGGCAATCCTGGAAAAAATAGAAAATGAACTCGGGATCAAGGCCGGTCAATGCAGCGAAGATGAGAAATTCTCCATCAACGCGTGCCGCTGTATCGGTGCATGCGGCCTGGCACCGGTCATTACGGTCAATGATGATGTCTACGGACGTCTGGCCGCCGATGAGATTCCGGCGATATTGGCCAAATACAAGGAGGCGTAACATGGACCTTTTCCGAGCACATGTTCTCGTCTGCTGCGGAACGGGCTGTACGTCAGCTCAGTCACTCAAAATCATCGACAGGATGGAAGAAGAGCTGACAGCCAGCGGACTGAATAAAGAAGTCAAAGTCGTAAAAACCGGATGCTTCGGCCTCTGCGCAGAAGGTCCGATCATGGTTGTTTATCCTGAAGGTGTCATGTACTACCGGGTCAGTCCGGATGATATCAGGGAAATCGTGACGGAACACCTGCTGAAAGGCCGTTATGTTCAGCGCCTGATGACCGTCAGCACCAGCGTTCCGCTGGATCAGGCCCGAAACGTTGATGAATCTGATTTTTTCAAGAAGCAGATGCGGATCGCGCTGCGCAACTGCGGTATCATCAATCCGGAATCCATTGATGAATACATCGCGCATGACGGATACCAGGCGCTCGCCCATATCCTGACCGAAAAAATCAAACCGCTCGACGTGATTGACCAGATCAAGAAATCCGGTCTGCGCGGACGTGGCGGCGGTGGTTTCCCGACCGGCCTGAAATGGGAATTCGCGGCCAGGCAGATGAATGAACAAAAATATGTCTGCTGTAATGCCGATGAAGGTGATCCCGGTGCGTTCATGGACCGTTCGATCCTCGAAGGTGACCCTCACAGCATCGTTGAAGCCATGGCGATCGCCGCCTACGCGATTGGTGCCAACCAGGGTTATGTCTATGTCCGTGCTGAATATCCGATCGCGGTTAAGCGGCTGCAGGGCGCGATTGACCTGGCCAGAAGCTACGGCCTGATCGGACAGAACATTTTTGATACCGACTTCTCATTTGACATTGAAATCCGGCTCGGTGCCGGCGCGTTTGTCTGCGGTGAGGAAACCGCGCTGATGCGTTCAATTGAAGGAAAACGCGGCAATCCGACCCCCCGTCCGCCGTTTCCTGCTGTCAAGGGGCTGTTCGGCAAACCGACAATCCTCAACAACGTTGAGACCTATGCCAATATTCCGGTCATTATCAACAAGGGGGCAGACTGGTTTGCCGGTGTCGGCACTGAGAAGAGCAAGGGAACGAAAGTCTTCGCGCTCGGCGGCAAGGTGAATAATGTCGGTCTGGTTGAGATCCCGATGGGAACAACCGTCCGGGAGATCGTTTATGATATCGGTGGCGGCATTCCCGCTGGCAAGGCGTTCAAGGCGGTTCAGACCGGCGGTCCATCCGGCGGCTGTATTCCGGCTTCTTTGCTTGATGTACCGATCGATTATGACAATCTGGTCGCGGCCGGCTCCATGATGGGATCGGGCGGTATGATCGTCATGGACGAAGATACCTGTATGGTTGATATTGCCAAGTTCTTCCTCGAGTTCACCGTTGAGGAATCGTGCGGCAAATGCGCACCCTGCCGGATCGGTACCCGCCGCATGCTGGAGATTCTGGAAAAGATCACCAGCGGCCATGGCACCATGGATGATCTCGATAATCTGGAACGTGTCGCCCTGGCGATCCGTGAAGGTTCGCTCTGTGCGCTCGGACAGACGGCTCCGAATCCAATTCTCTCTACAATGAAGCATTTCCGTGAAGAATATATCGAGCATGTTGTTGACAAGAAATGCCGCTGCGGCGTCTGCAAGGGACTGACGACCTACACGATCATCGCTGATCTGTGCAAGAAATGTGGTCTTTGCGCCAAACGCTGCCCTGTTAACTGCATCAGCGGCGTACTGGGCAAAGAGCCGTATGTCATTGATGCCAGCCAGTGCATCAAATGTGGTGCCTGTGAGCAGGCCTGCAAGTTCAAGGCCGTAGTCAGGCGCTGATTCGGCTGAAAGGAGTGTATCCAACTGTGAACATGGTTCAATTAACGATTGATAATGTCCAGGTCAAAGTTCCTGAGACCTATACGATCCTCGAAGCCGCCCGCAAGGCCGGTGTTGATATCCCGACACTCTGCTATCTCAAAGGAGTCAATGAAGTCGGTGCCTGCCGCGTCTGTCTGGTTGAAGTCGTCGGCGGACGGGCGTTGGCGGCGGCCTGTGTCAACCCGGTGACTGAAGGCATGGTCGTCAAGACAAACTCAAACCGTGTCCGCTCGACGCGGCGGTCAACACTCGAAATGATTCTGTCTGATCACAACAAGGACTGTCTGTCCTGTATCCGCAATAAAAACTGTGAGCTGCAGGATCTGTGTGATCGCTATAATATCCGTGAGTTCAGCTACGAAGGCGAGAAGAGCCCGAGCACCTATGATGACCGCTCAGACTCGATCGTCCGCGACAGCAGCAAGTGCATCCAGTGCGGCCGCTGTGTCGCTGCCTGTGAGCAGCAGTCCATCGGTGTGCTGTCCTTTATCAACCGCGGATTCAATACAGCGGTCGGACCGGCGTATGATATCAGTATGGCGGATGCCCCCTGCGTGTATTGCGGACAGTGCATCATCGCCTGCCCGGTCGGCGCGCTGCATGAAAAAGAAGATGATGAACGCGTCTGGCAGGCGATCAACGATCCGGCCAAACACGTGGTGGTCCAGGTCGCCCCGGCCGTCCGTGCCGCGCTCGGTGAAGAATTCGGCTATCCGATCGGAACCCGGGTGACGGGGAAGATGTTCGCGGCGCTGCGCCGTATGGGCTTTGACAAAATTTACGATACCAACTTTGGTGCTGACCTGACGATCATGGAAGAAGGGACCGAGCTGCTCAATCGACTGAAAAATGGCGGCAAACTGCCGATGATCACATCCTGTTCTCCGGGCTGGGTGCGTTTCTCGGAATTCTATTTCCCGGAATTCCTGGACAACCTTTCAACCTGCAAGTCACCGCATCAGATGGAAGGCGCGATCATCAAATCATATTACGCCGAACGTAAGGGAATTGATCCGAAGGATATCTTTGTTGTTTCGGTCATGCCCTGTACATCCAAGAAAACTGAATCGACCCGCGAAGAAATGTTTAATCCGAATACCGGTGTCCGCGATGTCGACGCGGTTCTCACCACCCGTGAGC
>RZZF01000142.1 GCA_009929975.1 Clostridia bacterium | reverse complement strand
TCCAATATGAGTTCACCCGCCAGTGGCAAAATCTGAAAAAGGAAATTCATGAGCTCGGCGTTCATATCATCGGTGATATGCCGATTTATGTCGCGGCGGACAGTGCTGAAGTCTGGTCCAGTCCGCACTATTTCGAAATGGATGAAAACCGGCAGTTTACCCGTGTTGCCGGTGTTCCGCCGGATTATTTTTCCAGTGACGGGCAGCTCTGGGGCAATCCGCTCTATCGCTGGGACCGTCTGGAAGAAGACCGCTATGCCTGGTGGATCAAGCGGATTCAAGCGGCACTGGAGATCTATGACCTTGTTAGAATCGATCATTTCCGGGGTTTTGAGTCATACTGGGCAGTTCCGGCTGGTGAAAAGACGGCCCGTAATGGCGTCTGGGAAAAAGGCCCTGCCATGAAGCTGTTCCGTTACATTCTCGACGCGTTCCCATCGGCACCGATCATTGCCGAGGACCTCGGCGATATCAACAATGACGTCCGCCTGTTTTTGCAGGAGACTGGCCTGCCCGGAATGAAAGTGCTCCAGTTCGCGTTCGATCCATATTTCGACTCGACCGATCGCCCGCACAGTTTTGTCCGACAATGTGTCGCTTATACGGGAACCCATGACAACAACACGCTTTGCGGCTGGCTGGAACAGACGGAAGATGCTGAATGGGAGCTGGTACGTGACTATTTCGGCCTGAAAGATGAACATAAGACCGTGAAGGGACCGGAAAGTCCGGCTTGCCGCAGCGCGATCCGGACGCTCTGGCAGTCTGTCGCCGATCTCGTGGTGGCTCCGTTGCAGGATCTGCTCGGTCTGGGCTCGGAAGGGCGGATCAATACACCGGGAACGATTGAAGGGAACTGGCGGTTCAGGGTCACTCAAGAACAGCTGGACCGACTCGATAGCGAATGGCTGGCGGCACTGAATAGAGTTTGCCAACGTTGAGCCGATTGTTTATCAACATCTCATAATTCGTCATATGGAGGGCGCTTGATGCAGGAGAAGCTGGGTCTAAAAGATCTGGCCTGGCCGATTTTTGTTGAAAATTTCCTGGCCAAAGCCATGGGTATGGTCAATATTTACTTGATCAGCCTTTATAGTGAAGAAGCAGTCGCCGCGATTGGTGTTTCCAATCAGCTGGTGAACTTCATCCAGATGCTGTTCTTTTTTGTCACACTGGGAATGACGGTGGTTGTTTCTCAGAATCTGGGAGCGGGTCAGCGCGAACGCGCCCAGTCGGCTGCGGGTGTCGCAGTCTTTCTCAATCTGGTGATCGGCCTTTCCGCCGGCCTGATTGTCCTGGTGTTCCATCGGCCCATTTTGCAGATCATGGGGCTGAGCGGTACCAGCCTTTCCTATGCGGCGGTTTATTTCTGCCTGATCGGCGGCTTTGCCGCGGTTCAAGGCCTCAATCTGTCACTCGGGGCCATCATGCGCAACTATGGGCAGGCAAGAACCCCGATGATGGTTTTCCTCGGCATGAACGTGCTGAATCTGATCGGCAACAGCATCATTGTGATCCGTCCATTCGGGCTGCCGGATCTTGGCATAGGCGGAATCGCCGCCTGCACGGTCTTCTCGCAGGGAGCGGCAGCGCTTACGCTGATCATTCTGGCGGCCCGCTACCATATCAATCTGCGGATCCGCCGGCCGATGCCCTGGCCGATGATCCGGGAGATTCTGACGATCGGAATACCGGGTGCCGGCGATAATCTGGCGTACAGCATCGCCCAGATCAGTCTTGTCTCATTTATTACACCGCTGGGAACAACTGCCATCGCCTCGTATACCTATGCACAGAGCCTGATTGCCTTTGTTCAGCTGCTCGGCTATTCAATCGGCCAGGGCTCTCAGATCATTGTCGGACGAAAGGCCGGTGCCAGGCAGTTTGATGATGCCTATCATTTCGCTTTTCGCGGGTTCCGGCTGGCCCTGATGCTCAATCTTTCCGTCATGTTCGTACTGCTCTTGCTGCAGCGGCCGATTCTCGGCTTTTTTACCGATAATCCGGCGATTCTTTCAACGATTTTCTGGTGCCTGCTGATTGATCTGGTTCTTGAGTTCGGCCGTCCTTTGAATCTGGTGATCGGAACCTGTGTCAGAATCACGGGTGATGTGCGCTGGGCGATCGCCAACAGTGCCGCTTCCATCCTCTTGCTGTGCATTCCACTGGGCTATCTGCTGACGAATGTGTTTCATCTCGGTGTTCCCGGTATTTTTCTCGCCCTATGCGCGGATGAATGGCTGCGGGGACTGCTGATGGCTGGCCGCTGGCGGTCACGCCGCTGGGAAAAAGCGGTCCTGATCAAGCAAAAACCGTCCCTGCCGGTGGATTTGCCTGAAATACAAGAAGCCTGAGCGTTCACCCAGGCTTCTGTCCGTCTGTTTTCCGCGCTTCTTCGCTGGCCGATCAGCGGATCATCATCACAAATCCACCATTGACACTCATCGGGATCGTGAGCACATCACCACGGCGAATCGTCCGGGTTGTGACGTTCACCGCGTGAATATCATGCTGATGAGCGGTCGGCCGCTGCATCTGCTGGTCAATCCAGCGGCAATTCTCTTCGGTCGGCGGCGGCAGAGCGCCATGAGCCGCGTCAAATGGCTGGAGATCGCTGAGATCATCACTGTAAAGCGTCAGTTCATGGTCTCCGTCACTGAGAAAAGACAGATCGACCCGCGCGTTGCGGGCACGGCGTGCGCAAATCCCGCCGATGAACCAGGTCTCACCTTTACGCCGCGCCATCGTGACATGACTGGCAGGATAACCTTCGAGCAGATGTCCTTCATCCCAGTCTGCCGGCAAAGCGGATAAGAAGGGCCGGGTGGCGTGGTCGAGAATCACTTCGGCGCATTCGCCGATATGCTGGATATAGCTGAGGAAAATAACCGCGAGCGCGGTCTGATGGCAGTCCGTTGTTCCTGTCAGATAGGTTTTGTAGACAACCGGAGTGAAATCCATTGGTCCGGCAGCATTCCGGGTGAACGGCAGGGTGCAGTGATGCGCCGCGTCCGGTCCTCCCGGCAGATAGGTGGAAAAATTCTGCAGATATTCCCCACCCATGACCCCTTCCCGGGTCAGAACATGTGGCCAGGTCCGGCTTTCTCCCGCGGGCTTGGTCGCTCCGTGGAAGTTGAGCATCAGCCGGTAGCGGGCCGCCTTCTCAGCCAGCATGTCGTATTGCGCCATTCGTTCAGGCCGATCTGACTCAAAGAAGTCGATTTTCAGGCCGACGACGCCCCAGGATGACCACAATCTCATTTTTTCTTCTGCTTCAGCCGGATCCCGCATATGAGCGGAATGTTCCCAGAGCCAGATCCTGACGTTTCTCTCCGCTGCATAGCGGACAAGCTCCGGGATATCAATATGTCCCGGCCACCCGCCGTCTGCCAGATAGTAGGGAAATCCCATGGCGGCGGCATAATCGACATAGTTATGAATACGCCCGATATCGCGCGTGGACGCGTTCTCGGTCATCCAGCTCCAGGCACAAAGACCGGGTTTGATGAATGACGGATCGCTGATGATCGAAGGCGGATTCAGGTTTTCCAACGTATTCGACGAGACAATATCATCGAGCGTACCCATTAATACCACTCGCCACGGTGTTTTCAGCGGTTCCGCTGTCTGGATCGGGCCGAGCAGGTCGGGTGATCGACGGACAATCAGCCGGCCGGGATGCTCCGGCTCAGACATCAAATGTCCGCCGCCGTAATCACCAAAGACGGCCGCTTCCGCATAGAGCGCCCAGACCCCGTGGCCCGCGTCAAGAAGAATCGGGAACGCCAACGGGTTCTGGTGCAGGTCTTCACGCGGAACTGGATGATAGTGGTCCTCATACGTGAACAAATAGCGCTGGGCATACAATTGACCGGCATCCTGGGGAACTGAAAAAGCGGTCGTTTCATCCAAAATAGTGATATCTTCCTGGCCCGGTACGACGAGACGCAAAGCGGCCCCGTCGTCATAAGCACGCGTCTCGAGCTGCAGGGTCTGTCCATCCCGGTTCAGCACCAGCGTCATGGTATTGGCGTAGTCACGGCACTCTGATTTTTTGAAGGCCGCGATCTGATAGCGCTGATCGATGGTCGACCGCGTCTCGCTGTCCAGAGTCATGCCGCCATTCCAGGCACAGCGATCCGTCACCAGGCCGACCGGCGAGTGGGCACAGGTCAGGATCCCATCTTTTCGTGTTTCAAAGAAAAGCGCGCCGGATTCCAGTGAAATCGTCATCAGGACCCGTCCATTCGGTGAATAGAGTTTATGCAATGACATGGTTCGTCCTCCTCAAAGAGCCGGAAAGAAGATCAATAAAAGGCCATGTGATCCGGGTCGGGCAGAAAACGGTGATCACGGTTCAGCAGGTCAATCGCCTGCAGGTCCTCAGTTGTCAGCTCAAAATCGAACAGATCAGCGTTTTCTCTGATGCGATGATCATGAACCGATTTCGGGATGATCACAACCTCATTCTGCAGATGCCAGCGCAGGACAACCTGAGCCGGTGTTTTACCGCAGCGCTCGGCGATGGCTGCCAGTGCGGGCTCTTCTGACAGGTGGCCCCCCATCAGCGGGCTGTAGGCTTCAATCTGAATTGCTTTATCGCGGCAGTAGGTGATCAGATCCTTCTGATTCAGCCAGGGATGCAGTTCGACTTGATTAACGGCTGGTACCACGCCGGTCGTCTCAATGATTTTCTCAATATGATGCGGATGGAAATTGCTGACGCCGATGGAACGTGCCAGTCCCTGTTTCTGCAGATCAACCAGTGCCTGCCAGGCTTCCGGATACATGTCCTTGCTCGGCACCGGCCAGTGGATCAGATAAAGATCAACATAGTCCATCTGCATTTTCTGCAGACTTTCCTTACAGGCCTTGATGGTCGCGTCATATCCCTTAATCTGGTTGCGGTTCCACAGCTTGGTGGTCACAAAGAGTTTTTCGCGGGCGATCCCCGAGGATTTGATCGCCTCACCGACGAACGCCTCATTCTGATAAGCTGCCGCGGTATCAAGACTGATATAACCGGTATCCAGGGCTGTCTGGACGGCCTGGATCAAGGTTTTGCGGTCTTCAACCTTCCAGACACCGAGCCCCAGCCAGGGCATCAGATGACCATCATTCAGGCGTGTTGTTGATTTCAGGTTTTTTGTCATTGTCATTCATCCCTTCATTGATTCTTCGTTCAGACGGCCTTTCTCCTGCTCCGATGGCCGGCCGTCATCCACTATTCAGTATAGCAGTTATTCATGGTTTTGTGAGTTTGTTACGGCCTCAAAGCGGCGTCACCGTTATGA
>RZZF01000465.1 GCA_009929975.1 Clostridia bacterium | reverse complement strand
GGGCGAACTCTGCCGTGACCTGCTGGCCGCTGCCACTGATGTAGCTGGTCAGGCCATATTCCCGCCATAACGTGATCGGTGAGAAATTTTCATAAACCTCACAGTCACCAATGAAAATGATATCGTTATCGCCGGTGTTCTCATAATACTCAGCAATTAATGCTCCTTCGGGAATTTCCGACATATATTTCGGCATGACCAGCTCCTGCAGAACCAGCAGGATGCTGATCAGCAGGACGATCGCGACAAGATATCGAAAAAAGGTTCCTATTCTCTTTTTTGTCATTCAAATGCTCCTAGAACTGATTATAGATAAATTGAGTCGAGTCGTAACCGATACCATAAGCGCCAAACAGCAGAATCGCGATCAGCAGCAGTGAGTAGAGCGCGTAGCGCAGCGCGAACGGCCGCTGCCGGATGCGTTCACGTACACCACCGGACCGCTGTACCAGACTGACGACGGCCAACAGCACAATTCCCGCCAGAAGAACCAGGTAGTCCGCCCGGTTCAGACCCAGCTGCAGAAGCGACCCATCTGTAAAGACCTCAAGCTTGAACCGGGTGAAGACAGACGTGTACATGCTCAGGGCTGTACCGATATCCCGGTAGATGTCAAAGATTCGAATTGAACACATGATCCAGAACATACGAGTCACCTGGAACAGGCGGAACCAGGTGGTTTGCTGCACAGAAAACCGGGCATGGAACCGGCGGTACAGCGGAATCATTTCCTGAGATACAAGAATGACCAGGCAATTGGCCATTCCCCAGGCGACGAAATTCCAGCTCGCGCCGTGCCAGATTCCGGTCGTCAGCCAGACCAGAATGGTTGCCAGATAGACGGGCAGCCGCTTGCCGACCGCGTCACCAAGATGTTTACGCGCCCAGCCGGACAGACGCAGCATCGGCTGACTGACCGAGATCGGATAAAACAGGTATTCCTTGAACCAGGTGAGCAAATGAGTGTAAGTGACATGATAAAAGCTATTGCTATTGCTTCTGGTAATGATGCTTCGGTAGCAATGGCAGAACATATTATGGGTAGTGCTCCTGCGTTTGTAAAGGC
>RZZF01000464.1 GCA_009929975.1 Clostridia bacterium | reverse complement strand
GCGTAACAGTTCATCGGGTTGGTCAAGTCGACCACCTTCACCAGCAGCATCACCGTGGCGGAGTTGTTGATGCAGTTGCTGAGGACGCCGGAGATGACCGCCAGCTGCACCGGGTTGTTGACGTTGATTCCGTGCGAGGTGAAAAACGCCAGCATATCCTGCGAAAGCCCGCTGTCGACGAAAGCGCCGACCACCACGAAAAGTCCGATGAAGAGAACCAGAAGCTGCCAGTTCACCTTATTGAGCACATTCCGGCTGGGGAGCATGTGGCTGCAGAGCAGCAGCCCCGCTCCGGTCATCGCCACCAGGTAGCGCGGCAGGCCGGTGAAAACGAAGAGTGCGACCAGGATGACCAGCACACCGACGCCTTTGATGGACCGCCAGCGGTTGAAGGGCATTTCGTCGACGGGAACCGGCAGCGCGGCCTCGTCCGACGACAATGCAAACGATTTGCGCCCCAGGAGGTAGACCACGCCGTAGCAGACCAGCAGCGAAAGCACCACCGGCAGTGCGGCAAAGAGCATATAACCGCCGAACGGAATTTTCCCCATTTCACCGACCAGAACGTTCTGGGCGTTGCCAATCAGCGTCAGGGCGCAGCCGATGTTGGAGGAGAGCGCCAGCGCGATCAGGAACGGCACCGGATTGATCCGCTTTTTCAGCAGGGCCGAAGCCACGATCGGGGCCACGGCCAGGACGACCACATCGTTGTTGAGAAACGCCGAAAGAAGTCCGCCGAGCGCGATCAGTACGCCGAGAAAAATCGCCGGCCGATCGAGCAGCGGCTGCAGCACGCGATGGGTGACCCAACCGTAGAATCCGGCATAATGCAGCTGGGAGGCGATCACCATCAAGGCGAACAAGAGCAGGATCGATTGCATGTTGACCGAATCGACCGCCTGCGGCAGCGTGAGACAGCCCAGCGCCAGCATGGCGATGCCGCCGAGGAGCGCGATTCCGGTGCGGTCCAGTTGAAGGAAGAACCAGTGACCGACCGCCAGCCCGAAATAGGTGACGAGAAAAACGGTCATGGTAACGGCTTCGGCAAGATCGGGTCGGACATGGACAAGCG
>RZZF01000463.1 GCA_009929975.1 Clostridia bacterium | reverse complement strand
CAATCTGATCGAGGGCATCGGCCCGGTCCTGCAGATCGCTGAGGGCCATACCGCCGTTCTGCCGGATGAGGTCAGCCAGACGCTGCAGAAGCGCACGGACCCGACCTGGCCGACCACATGGTTTGTTCCGCGGACCACTGGTGAGGGCGCGTTCAAGGATGTCTATTCCGTCATGGCCAACTGGGGTGCCAATCACGGATCGTTCAACTACGGCCATATCGGCCACCAGCTGCTGACACTGTGCAGCATGCTGCGGATTCCGGTCTCCATGCACAATGTACCGGATGACCGGATATATCGTCCGCATGCCTGGGCCGCCTTCGGAACACAGGACGCGGAAAGCGCCGATTATCGCGCCTGTGCGGCGTATGGACCAATCTACGGCTGACGCGCCGCCTGTATCTGACCGACAGCGCCGGGAAGCGACAAGCCCCGGCGCTGTCGCCGCATTGAATGGAGGGAATCACATGCTGACCAGTGTCATTGAAGCCAATCAGCCGCAGGAACGCATCCGTCGGGAGATCTACGGCCATTTCGCCGAGCATCTCGGCCGCTGCATCTATGGCGGCTTTCACGTCGGCGAACAGTCGGTGATCCGCCATGAGCAGGGACTGCGTCTGGAACTGATTGAAGCACTGCGCCGGATCCGGATTCCGGTTCTGCGCTGGCCGGGCGGCTGTTTCGCGGATGAGTATCACTGGAAGGACGGCATCGGTCCGCTCACTTTGCGTAAGAAAATGGTCAATACGCATTGGGGAGGTGATGTGGAAGATAACAGCTTCGGCACCCATGAATTTCTCCACCTGTGTGAAACGTTGGACTGCGCCCCCTATATCAGCGGCAATGTCGGCAGCGGAACGGTGTCGGAAATGCAGGAATGGGTCGAGTACATCACGAGCGACGCGGTGACGCCCATGACGGAACTGCGCCGCAAGAACGGCCGTGAAAAAGCCTGGAAACTGCCGTTCTTCGGTGTCGGCAATGAAAGCTGGGGCTGCGGCGGCAATATGCGCGCGGACTACTATGCTGATCTGTACCGACACTATCAGACTTATGTCCGCCGTTATGGCCCGGAGCGGATCAGCAA
>RZZF01000141.1 GCA_009929975.1 Clostridia bacterium | reverse complement strand
GTGGACCGAACGGCGAACTGTGGAAAATTGAAGATAGCCTTTATGACCTGATTGACCGCTGCAGCCGTCTGCTGTCCGATCAGCCGCTTTTCTTCATCATTAATGCCTACAGCAACGGGTTGTCACCGGCGGTTGCGGCGAATATGCTGTCGCTGGTGATCAGTTCGCGGTATGGCGGCCAGGCGGAAGCAGAGGAACTGGCTTTGCCGGTCAGCCGGCGGCCGCTATTTCTGCCGTGTGGATTCACCGGCCGCTGGACGGGGGCCTGATGGAAACGCGTCCGGTCATCTTATATGAGGATAATCATATTCTGGTGGTGCGCAAACCAGCTGGAATGTTGACACAGGCCGATCACAGCGGGGACATTGACCTGCTGACCTGGTTGAAACAGGATATCGCGGAACGCTATCAGAAACCAGGGCAGGTCTTCCTTGGCCTGGTTCACCGGCTGGACCGGCCGGTCGGTGGTCTTCTCGTCGTGGCCAGGACATCAAAAGCCGCTAGCCGGCTCTCCGCCCAGGTGCGTGAACGGCGGATCATCAAGGAGTATCTGACTGTGGTGCAGGGATGTGTTCAGCCGCCGTCCGGCGAGTGGCACGATTATCTGGTCAAGGATCGCAGCCAGAATCAGGTTACGGTTGCTGATGCTGGTGAAGGGAAGGAGGCCTGGCTGGCGTATCGCCGCCTGGCCTGGCGGCCTGATCTCGACCAGTCGCTGCTGGCCATTCGTCTCGGCAGCGGACGTGGTCATCAGATCCGAGTTCAGCTGGCCAGCCGCGGTCATCCGATCTGCGGCGACCGCCGCTATCAGACAGAAGCGGTGGACGCGGCACGGGAGGGTCCGTGGGTCGCGCTGCATGCGGCTCATCTCGCGTTTGAGCATCCCGTCAGGCGGACATGGTGTTCGTTTTCTGATGCGCCGCCACAGGAAAAACCCTGGTCCGACTACCCGCTGACCGATTCTGATCTCGCGTCAATTTTTTCGGATAAGACTGTTCAGCCTTGGTAAATATGTTATAATTATTCCAAGTCTGGGCATATGCCCGACTGAAAAATTCCATTATTGGAAAATTTAGGGAGGCTTACAATGGCAAGACTAACTGGAACCGAAACCCTGAAAAACCTGATGAAGGCGTTCGCCGGTGAATCGCAGGCGCGCAACCGCTATACGTACTTCGCTTCAGTCGCCAAGAAAGAAGGCTATAATCAGATTTCAGCCATTTTTCTTGAGACTGCAGACAATGAAAAGGAACATGCCAAAGTGTTCTACAAGCATATCGACAAGGGCCTGGACGGCACCAATGAGGCCGTACCGATCGAGATCACGGCGTCGTATCCGGTCGCCTATGGCAACACACATGACCATCTGATCGCCGCCGCAGCCGGTGAACATGAAGAATGGGCTGATCTTTATGTCGAGTTTGCCAATGTCGCTGAAAAAGAAGGCTTTAAGGATATCGCGACCTCTTTCCGCATGATCGCCCGGGTCGAGAAACATCATGAAGATCGTTATCTCAAACTGGCTGACAATGTGAAGAATGGTGAAGTCTTCAAGAAAAATGAAAAAGTTCTCTGGAAATGCAATAACTGCGGCTATGTTCATGAAGGCAGTGTCGCTCCTGATATCTGCCCGGCTTGTCAGCATCCGCAGGCTCATTTCGAGATTCTCTGTGATAATTTCTGATTCTTCCGCTGACTGTATTTAAAAAGCGCTCCCTCGCGGAGCGCTTTTTTATTGATTCGGTATGGATTATTCGGTCAGCGGGCTGTTTTTCAGAACGATATTGTTATTTTGTTTGTAGATTGTGTCTTCCGGCACATAGCCGCGAACCATGGACAGAGGGTAGATCTGACAGCGTGCGCCGAGAATGCTGCCTGGATTGAGGACGCTGTTGCAGCCAACCTCGGCCTGATCGCCCAGCAGAGCGCCGAACTTGCGCAGCCCGGTCGGTATGCGGACATCATTGATCCGGACGCTGATATTGCTGTGGTCACCCTTGACATTGGAGGTGATCGAACCGGCTCCCATATGGGCACGATATCCAAGAATCGAATCACCGACATAGTTATAGTGGGGAACCTGCACCCGGTCGAACAGGATGCTATTTTTCAATTCCGTTGAGTTGCCGACAACAGCGCCGTCACCGACCAGGGCACTGCCGCGGATAAAGGCGCAGTGGCGTATTTCCGTCTCATGCCCGATGATCAGCGGACCGGCCAGGCTGGCGGAAGACGCGACGCGGGCATCCCGGGCAATCCAGATCTGATCCTCAATCTGTTCGTACTCGTCTTTCGGCAGGGTCGGTCCGATTTGAAGGATGATCTCCTTGATCAGCGGCAGAATCAGCCAGGGCCAGTCGACCTGGCTGAACCAGGGTCCGGCCAGCGAGTGGCTGACTGTCATCAGCTTATCTGCCGCGATCTGGGGAAACCGTTCCGGAGTGTATTGGATCTCTGTCATGGTCAATCACCTCGTATGATCGAATTATTAATGTCATCAACAGTTTTATTTTAGCACGATCAGGGTTGAGGGAAAAGGAAAACTGCCCGATGCTGTTTTCCAGCGGGACGGATCCTGAACTTGCGGTTTACGGTCGACAATGGCATCATTTGAGGCAGAGATAACAGACCCTTGGCAGGGCTGATCATGGTAGGAGGTTTTCTTATGGGTAAACGGATTGGTGACTATAAATTCTGGTTTATTACCGGCAGTCAGCATCTATATGGTGAAGATACCATTCGCCAGGTACGCGAACATGCCGAGCAGATGACGGCGTTCTGGCAGAAACAAGCCGGCTGGCCGGCCGATATTGAATTTCATGGGGTGTTGACGACATCCGGGGAAATCAGCCGGGTTCTGGCCGAGGCCGATTTTGATCCTGACTGTGCCGGAGTGATCAGCTGGATGCATACGTTCTCACCATCAAAGATGTGGATCAGCGGTCTCAGCCGCCTGCGTAAACCTTATCTTCATCTGAACACCCAGTTCAACCGCGAGATTCCCTGGGAATCGATCGATATGGACTTCATGAACCTCAATCAGTCCGCGCATGGTGATCGCGAACATGGTTTCATCGGTGCCCGCCTGCGCATCCCGCGCAAGCTGATCGCCGGTTTCTGGCAGGATGATGATGTGATGCGCCGGATTGAGGATTTCATGCGGGCGGCAGCCGGTGTACAGATTGGATATCAGCTGCGCTGTGCCCGTTTTGGCGACAATATGCGCGATGTCGCGGTCACTGAAGGGGACAAGGTTGAGGCTGAACGGATACTGGGATGGTCGGTCAATTATTACCCGCTCGGCGATCTGGTTGACTATGTGAAAAGCGCGTCGGATGGCGATGTCAGCGCTGTCATGGATCAATACCATGAACGATATGATATCAATACCGACCAGCTGGAGGCCGTCCGTTATCAGGCGCGGCTGGAGTCCGGTCTGCGCCGATTCATGGAGGAAGGTCATTTCTCCGCGTTCACCTCAACGTTTGAGGATCTGCATGGCCTCGAGCAGCTGGAAGGCCTCGCCGCGCAAAATATGATGGCCGATGGCTACGGTTATGGTGCGGAGGGCGACTGGAAAACCGCCTGTCTGTCCCATGTGATGAAACGGATGGCTGAAGGAAAACCCGGTGGCACATCGTTCATGGAAGACTACACCTATCACCTGGAGCACGGCCGTGAACTTATCCTCGGTGCCCACATGCTGGAGGTCTGTCCATCCGTCGCGGCCGGCCGTCCGGCGATCGAAGTCCATCCGCTCGGTATCGGCAACCGACAGCCGCCGGCCCGTCTGGTCTTTGACGGAACGGAAGGTGACGCGGTACTGGCATCTCTGATTGATATGGGTGGCCGAATGCGTCTGATCGTCAATGACTGTCAGGCCGTAACCCCTTTAAAACCAATGCCGAAATTGCCGGTTGCCCGGGTCATGTGGAAGCCGATGCCCGATCTGCAGACTTCGGCAGAGGCCTGGATGCTATGTGGCGGTGCCCATCATACCGTCATGAGCTATGCGCTGGATGCCGGCCATCTGCGTGATTATGCTGAATTTATCGGTCTGGAGTTTGTCCATATCCGGCAGAATACGGATTTACAGGAGCTGAAAAAAGAATTACTCTGGAACGAAGTCGCCTATCGGCTGAATCTTCAACCGTGACGAAATAACGATGAACAGGGGATCTGGATTGAATGTTCGATAATGCCTGGCTTGTAACCGAACAGGTGCTGATTTTATTTCTGCTGATCGCTGTCGGATATATCGCCAGCCGGATCCGCATGCTGAATGAAGATATCAAAGAATTATATGATATCGTTTCCATCGGCACTCCCGTTACCATCATAGACGGACCTTATGGCCCTTTCGGGACAGGTTTTCGGGAACTCATTCCCGGGGACAGAGGCGCCGACGTATTGGCCGTACAGCAAAAATTGAAAGAACTCGGATACTTTTGCGGAGAAGAGTCCGGTATATACAATGATGTTTTAAAACAAGCCCTGTATCAGTTTCAGCGGGATCATCAGCTTACGATCAAGTATACGATTACCCATGATGACTACCATGCCATGGGTTTCAGCGAATTTGAGTGATCTTACATCCAGGCTTTTCAACGGCTTATGGCGCAGGATATCCCAATTTCAATACGTCAACGATCAAGGTCTGCGCTCCTTTGACCGGGCTGGGCAGTGTAACGCCAAGCGTCTGTAATGACGCAAGCGTGACTACCAAAAGGTAGAGCGCGGAAAGGACGATCACCTCATACCATTTTTTATCTCTGATGAGCGGGGGAAAATCGGACAGTGCAAGCAATGCAAAAACAAGAATCACCAGAATAATCATTGTGTTTTCAATTTCTCCTTTCTTTCCGGCAGATGAATAAATAACAGCGAAATTATCATGACGGCTTCGCTTCTTCTTTGGCAGAAACCTTTCGTACCGCCGCCACGATCAGCGTTACGACCGGCAATACGAGTTCAAAAAAAGTGGAATAAATAGGAGCTGCAACATTTTTCCAATACATATGTTCAAAAGACGATTCAAAAACAGATATTGCATAAATCACGATGAGCCCGCCGAAGACAGGAACCAGAAAATGATAGGAGCTGAATTTCATTAAACGGCTGACGGCCGTCACCGAGGCGAAATAAAGAATACTGACTTTAAAAAACAATAACACGATTAATAGGATTGCATATAAAATTTCCAGCCGCGTGAAGATTTCGGCTAAATTTATCAGACGCAGCACGGAAAAAGAGGGCAGCGTTGACACTAACGTATAATTTCCCAATATCACAATGTCTCTTAGTGTAATAAGCAGCAGCACGACCGCGCCGATCGTCAGTCCGCCCTTCAGTGCCTTGCCGAATTCCTCCGGTTTCTGCATATAAGGCAGCAGCATGAAAAAGACAAATATTTCAC
>RZZF01000140.1 GCA_009929975.1 Clostridia bacterium | reverse complement strand
CAGCTGAGGCCGGCAGCCGGCCAGGCTGAACCGGACTTCATCTGGCAGCTGATCCGGCAACCGGACGGCCTGGTCATGAGTGATGTCAGCCGGCTGGAGATGGACTATATGGCTTTCTGGGGCAAGGAACATGTGATCAGTCCGGAAGTGTTTGTCGCACTGAAGCTGGAACCCGGGCAGACCAAAGTCTGGACGAGGCAGTATGTCTTTTCAGACAAGGGCTGAACCACAGCCCGTCGTGTGAATCGGAAACATGAAAAAGGCGGCTGTTCAGCCGCCTTTTGTGTTGATTCGTCACGCAGATTCATTGATATTGGCAATGCGGGCGACGATGAAATTGATTCCGGAGAACAGAGCCGCCAGAAAAAAAACATATTGCGGACCCCAGGCGCTCCAGACGATTCCGCCCAGTGTGGCACAGAGAATCGAGACAATATGGTCCATACTCTGTCCCATGGTCAGGGTCGGACCGATATCGGAAGGCCTGAGCGCGATGTTGCGCAGATACAAAGAGCGGATCATCCCCATCTGCATCGACATCCGGTCAATGATGAAAAGTCCGAAGACGAAGATGACCGGAAGTCCGGCCCGAGCCAGGAATCCGCCGTCAAATCCGGCGCTGAAGAAACCATAAAGAAGATAGACCACTATGAATGACAGTGCGTCCGCGTAAAGCATTTTGCGAATACCGAAGCGGTCCAGCAGCCGCCCGAGGGCCGGAATGAAAAATATGCCGATGAGAGACGCGATGATATTGAGCATCGCCAGCGTATCCGCCTTTTTATTGAGCAATTCGATCAGTACCCATGGGGCGAAAACGAACATGATCTGCTTCTGGACACCGAAGACAATGGCCAGGATATAGTAATACTTATATTCGCGGCGGAAGATGAACTTCATGCGGCCGGTCAGGGCTGTTCGCTGCAGCGCGGGCTGGACAGGCAGCGGGATCGTTTCACCCGTCTCCGGTACAGGCGTCGCTTCAGCGGTCTCATCCGGTGCCGGCTGGCTCAGCTGCATGCGGCGCAGCCAGAGCAGCAGCAAGAGTGCGATAGCAAAAATCGCCGCTGAGAGCAGGAAGATATATTTGACCGGTGTCGTGAAACTGAAAATATTATAGCGAAAACCAAAGAAGACGATCAGGGAGGCCAGCATGCCAAAGGCGGTGCTGATCGCTTTGTAATTGCCGACGGTTTTGCCGGCCTGCCGGTCATCGCGGATCAGCTGCATGCCGATGCTGTCCTGGAGTGGATACCAGATATGGCCGCCGAGCGAATGAATGAATATGAAGACCAGCATGATGGCGTAGGGGGGTGTCAGAAAGCCGAGAAACAGCAGGCCGACAATCATCAGAGCCTGGGCGATGGCGGCGATACGGATATCGCCCAGCGCGACCAGCGCGGTGACAATGAAAACGCCGATCACACCCGGCGCCTCACGGGGAATTTCAATCAGACCGCGCTGGAACGCCGTCACCTGATAAGCATCCTTGAAATAGTTGGATAAAATATTATCGGAAAGACCAGCTCCGAGAGCCGCCATCGCCAGTATGACCAGATAGAGCATCAAGGCCTGCCGGTGCTTGGTTCCAGTAAGGTGATTCATCCTGTTTAAACCCTCTTTCAGCGCGATGTTTCCAATATAGCACAGACCCGGCGGTTCTGACGATAACCGTATTGATATTTTTCGCCTGCACAGACGAAATGGCAAAATAAAAAGACGTCCCCTGAAGAGTGGTTCAGAGGACGCCCGTTCGTTCTTTCATGACAGGCCGGTCAGGAAGGGGATGAGCCGGATGCGATCCCCCGGGCAAACGCCGCGATATCGTCATCACGCAGGCCGACTTCCGGCTTTTCTGTCTCCATGATTTTCTGAATGATGAAGCGATAGAACGCGTTCATCCGGTCCGGATGGATCTCACAGCCCAGCTGACTGACCTGGGCCGCGTGCTCGAACAGATCGGGATCAGCCTTCTGGCGGAACAGCGTGACACCTTCCGCGCCGGGGGCTAGACTGCAGATGAAAAGATGAAGCGGTTTATCCAGCAGCCGTTTGCGATAGCGCTGGAAGAAACGGCGAATTTTGCCATGAATACGGCCCATATAGATCGGTGTGCCGATAACGAAGGCATCATATTCAGTTATTTTTCTGCGGTTCAGCTGGCGGATATCCGTCAGATCCGCGTTTTCACGAAGTCCGTCCGGCAGCTGCTGGCGGATTTTTTCCGCGCAGTGGGCGGTCGCGCCGGCTTTTGTTCCGTATACGATCAGCAGTTTCATTCGATGACCTCCTGTTCCGACACCTGGAAAGCCCGTTGCCTGACTTGTCTGAGTGGATGCTGCCGTCCGGTCAGCGGACGGTCTTCAATTCATAATCCTGTGTGCCGAGGCCTTCTTTTTCCAGTGCCTCCAGCTGGATATAGGGGTTTTTCCCGTGCAGCTGCTCGAACAGATGTCCCTCTCCGCTCAGCTCCATCCCCTTCGGTACGCCGACCGGGATCAGATCTTCTATTTTGATCGCGTCCAGGCTGGCCCGTTCAATCGCGACGAGATCATCGCTGGCCATGATGCCGAGATCGGGCACCAGTGCCGGTGTTGTCATGCCCCAGCAGTCACACAGGGCGGTAATCGCGGTCAGCACGTTGATATAGTAGACATTGCCGGGTTCGAAGGTCTCAAGAACTTCGCGGGTGCAGATGGCCATGCCGGTCTGGAAATCCTTGTAGTCGTGCGAGTCCAGGGTGATCGCGCCGGTCGGGCAGACCTTGACGCAGTGCTGACACAGGGTACAGTGGTGATAATTCACTTCATATACACCGTTTTTTCCCGGTTCGGAAAAGCTGTTGGCGTCATGGTTGCAGGCTTCAATGCACTTGTCGCAGTGAATGCATTTTTCCGCGTCCCAGACAAGCCCCCCCTCGAGGGCATGGATCTCATGGCGGGTGCGGTCTGTCACACAGCCCATCGCGATATTCTTGCAGGCACCACCGAATCCGCAGGCACCGTGCCCTTTGACATGCGAGAAGTCGATCATGAAATCCGCGTCATGGATCAGGCCGGCCACATCGACATGGCGGAAGGTATTGAAGTGAACATCACGGGTATAGAAATACCGGCCCAGGTGGCCGCAACCTTCGAGAATGGGACAGCCCAGATTGGTCTCTGTATAGCCGCGATGTTCGGGATGGCGGTTGTGGACATAATGATCGGTGATGAAGCAGTCTCCGCCGTTTGACTTGATGAAGTCGACCAGTTTACGGACAAAGACCGGAGGAATGGTGGAATAGGATGTGCCTGATCCGACATGCATCTTGATCGCGACCGTTTTGCCGCGAACTTTTTCCGCCAGGCCTGACTGGTTGAGCATGCGGGAGAAGCGGGCGGGCAGCGTCTGATTCTCTTCATAACGCGCATACGCCATCGGTGCGTATAAAACAGTTGATTTCATTGTATTCACCTCGGTATGGAGTTTTTCCGAAAGAACGGATAATAACAGCATAACACACCGGACAGCCCTGTGTTATGCTTGAATTACAGTCACACGGCAAGGAGGTCAACTTATGCGCCAACCGGATACCATGTCCTGGCCCGAGCTGAGTGCCATCTGCTCAAATCTGGCCAGAACCAGCGAAAAACAATGGCTCACAGAAGAATCCAGACAATTTCGACGGCTTGCTGACTGGTTCAGCGGGCACACCGAACCGGTACAGGAAGCCAGCCTGGCCGATCTGGCCAGCGCGATTCAGGCCGATCTGGCCGATCCGTCAGCGCAGGCAAAGGCTGCCGCGGCGAAGGAGCCTGACCGGGGCGCGCTGCGCGCGCTGACCTGGGGCGGTAAAACCACCAGCATCCAGAAATCTGTTCTAGCCCGCTATGAAAAACAGCAGGACGGCCTGATCGAACAGACACAGTTGTGGGTCTGCGATATCTGCGGCTTCATCTTCATCGGTGACACACCGCCGGATATCTGCCCGATCTGTAAAGTACCCAACAGCAAACTGCTGAAAATCACAGGGGAGGCCTGATCATGCACGCGGTTCGAAATATCAGCCTATGTACCAAGGATTGTCTTTGCCTGTATATCTGTCCGACCGGCGCGACCAATACGGAAAATGGCCAGATCGATTTTGCGAAATGTCTGGACGGCTGTCGTTTGTGTGTTGATGCCTGCCCGTCTCACGCGATCTCTCTGATCCCGCGCAATTTCGCGCCGCAGCAGCCGAAAACAGCGGCGGTGGTCGATACGCTTCAGACGCTGGCTGCCTCGAAGGTACGGCAGGAAACCATCGCCCGGACGATCAGCCGGAATGCCGAAAGCGCTCAGCAGCGACGGCTCGCGGCCGCGCTGGCCCGGTCCTGCCGGATTCTGGCGGAAGACTGCTACCGTGAATCGGGGTATATGCTGCCCCAGGGGGCACCGACCCGCCAGCTGCTGGAGTCCTTGCTGAAAATGGAGCTTCCGGACGATTTTCCGCGTGACGCGGTACAGGTACTGCTGGACCGTCTGGCCTGAAAGCCCTCCCAGGTGATCAGGCGGCCTTCTGGCCGCTGCTCCGGGTCTCCCAGATAATCGTCAGGGCAAGGCCGGCGATGACACAAAGCACGAATAGCAGCGGATGTCCGATCTTTGCCGGAACCAGCATGCGGGCTGAACCGAGAATCAATCCCGCGAACAGCCAGCTGAGCGGCCCCTGCCAGCGTCGATAAAGATGGCTGAACAGGTTTGACAGGGCGAAGACTCCGGCGATTCCGCCGATGGCGACCGGCAGAAGAATCTGCCAGTCAAAGCGGGCCAGTGCCGCCATGATATCGTCATAGATGCCGGCGATTATGAACACGGAACTGCCGGGAACTCCGGGCAGGATCATCGCCGCGCTGGCCAGCGCCGAGACTGACAGTGTCAGGAGCAGATGCGGCTGTCCCTGTGCCCCGATGGAAAAAGATGCGGTTTCACTGAGCAGAAACCCCGTGAGCCCGCCGATGAGCAGCGCGATCAGGTGGCTGGTTCTGAAATGGCGGCTGTCGCGGGTGATCGAGTGAACCGACGCGACAACGCAGCCGAGCAAAAACGCCAGAATATACGTTGTATACGTCGCCAGCGCGAAGGTGAACAACCAGCCGCTGGCTATCATACCGATGGCCAGACCCGCCGCGAAGGTCAGCCAGGGCAGGATCCTGATATGCGATAGATCCTGCATCAGAGCTTCATAGAGTCCCAGCATCAGAATCAGCGTCCCGCCGCTCATACCCGGCAGCACGATAATCACTCCCACCAGCAGGCCCTTGAGGAAACGGGACAGCGGCTGGCGGGAAAGAGGGCTGCGTGTGAGCGCGGCCCTTGACTTGTTCTGTTCGGTCGGTGTCTTATGACCGGCCATGCGTGCCGATCGCGGCCAGACACGTCGCTTGCCGGCGAGCGTCGTGGAGGCGCTGCTCG
>RZZF01000139.1 GCA_009929975.1 Clostridia bacterium | reverse complement strand
GCTTCATGGCGTCAGTCGCTCCGGATCTGGCGCAGATACTGATAAATTTCAGCGGCCGCGTCCGGCCTTGCCAATGATGAAGCCGCTTCAGCCATCGTCTTCAGCTTTGTCGGATCTGTCAGCAGGTCATTGAAATATTCCATCAGCCGCTCAGCGGTCAGATCCTGATCCCGGCAGAGGACAGCGGCACCTGCATGGACCAGCGAGGCCGCGTTCGCGGTCTGATGATCGCCTGCCGCATGGGGATACGGAACCAATATCGCCGGCCGGCCCAGGGCGGCCAGTTCAAAACAGGCGCCGGCTCCCGCACGGCAGATGATCAGATCCGCGGCCGCCATCAGCTGCTGAATCTGATCGATATAGGCATGGACCTCAAGCCAGTCATATCCGGCAGCTGCCTGTCTGACAGCTGTCTCGTGCTGAGCACCGCAACCGAGAATCACGCGCAGGCGGCGCAATGGATGCTGCTCCGGCAGGCTGCTGATCACCGTGTCCAGATTGAGAATCGCCTGATTGATTGACTGTGCGCCCAGACTGCCGCCGAGGGCCAGAACGAACCGGTCATCCGGCGTGAGACCCGCCTCAACGCGGGCCTTTTCATGCGATTGCTCAAAGAAAACAGACCGGACCGGGTTGCCGGTCAGATAGAGCGGTGTCTTCTCAGGAAAATAAGGGATGGCGTCAGCGAAACTGAGGCAGACCGCCTGGCTGCGCCGGGCCATCATCCGGTTCGATCGGCCTGGATAGGCATTCTGTTCATGCAGCAGTACCGGAATGTTGAGACGGGCAGCCGCAGCGACCAGCGGGCTGCAGACATAGCCTCCTGTCCCGATCACTGCGTTCGGCCGCAGCGCTTTCAGCAGTTTCAGGCATTGGCGCCGCCCGGCAAGATAATCACGGATCGCCCGGAACATCGCCGGTGACAGCCGTGACGGCAGCCCGCTGGCACGGATCTCATGAAAAGGATATCCGGCCTGATGAATCAGCCGGTTCTCAATCCCGCGGCGGGTTCCGACGAATTCAATCCGCGCATCGGGTTCATTCGCCCGGATCGCTTCCGCAATCGCCAGAGCAGGATTGACATGGCCGCTGGTGCCGCCTCCCGCGATGACATAAACAGAGGGTGTCATCTGTGTCAGCTCCTTTCATTCTGCCGGGGCCGCTGCGGCTCATCAATTGCCGTCACCCGGTGATTGTCAGGCAGTGCCGGCTGAGACCGTCCGCGCAGACCGGTTCTGGAAACCGCCAGGATCAGACCGATTGAGATCAGAAAAAACAAATTGGATGTTCCGCCATAGCTGAAGAACGGCAGTGAGATCCCCGTCGGCGGAATTGATCGGGTGGCGACTCCGATATTCAGCAGGGCCTGGACCGTGATCAGCATCGTATAACCCCCGGCCAGAATCGCAGCGAAGACAGAACCAGCCCGCAGGGTAATGCTGATCCCGATCAGCATGAAGAGCATGAACAGTAAAATGACAGTCAAGCTGCCGATGAAGCCGAGTTCCTCACTGATGATCGCGAAAACAAAATCGTTATGGGCTTCCGGCAGATAGTTATACTTCTGCCGTCCCTCGCCAAGACCCAGTCCCGTCAAGCCGCCCGACCCGATGGCCAGAATGGACTGGTCAATCTGATAACTGTCACTCGCGTCAACCGTCTCCGGATTGAAAAAGATGTCGAGCCGGCGGCCGACATGGCGGAAATTCTCCTCGAGATCAGCCCGCAGTTCATCAACAGGCAGCAGGGGCAGCAGCAGGCTGACCAGCAGGACCACAACCAGCAGGAACAGCAGGACCTGTGTCATCGCGCTCATCCATGAACGAAGCGGCAGGCCGGCAACCAGCATGACCGTCAGGCCGACGAAGCCGAGAATCAGTCCACCGGAAAGATGCGGCTGGATCAGAACCAGAACGATCCAGACAAGCATCATGAGTCCAGGCAGAAGCACATCAACCCAGCCATCCGCGAGAAACTGCCCCAGCATGGTTTTGCGGCGAAAATGGCCTTTTCGCCGCATGCGGCGCACCCATGAAGTATAGCCGGCAAAACAGAAGACAATCGCGATTTTCGCCAGTTCTGACGGCTGGAACAGGATACCGATCCGGACCCAGCGCCGCGCGTTCTGAATGACGATGCCGAACAACCGGACATAGACCAGCAATCCGCTGACCACCAGATAGGCGATCAACGTGAAAAACATGCGGTCGAAGAAATGGACACGGACGAACAACGCGAGAAACAGGGCAGCGACCAGTCCCATTGCCGTGATCCCTGACTGGCGCAGGACATAATACATTGAGTTTCCGCCGGTTGACGCGTAGCCGATGCTCATACTGGCAGAAAACAACATGACCAGGCCGAAACTGACCATGATCAGGGTGACAATCAGGAGACTGCCGCTGACATGCTGATTGGCGGCACCCAGCGAAGACGGGGGATTAACCCGGGTTACTTCACGGTTTCTCTGTCGGACCTGTTCATTGATGGGCAGTCGACGCACGAGTGATCTCCTTTCCTGTCAGTTTCTTTTACCGTGGTTCAGATCAGCAGCCAGCCGACAGCACAAGCCACCAGACTGACCAGACTGAACGTCAGGACGATTCTGATCTCAGACCATCCACCCAGTTCATAATGATGATGGATGGGCGACATCCGGAAAATCCTCCGGCCACCGGTCTTTTTGAAATACGCGACCTGGATGATGACGGAGAGCGATTCGATGATGTAGATAAAACCGGCGGCCAGCAGAATCCAGGGAATACCCAGCAGCAGGGTCATCACGGCCAGCGCAGCTCCGAGTGCCTGTGAACCGCCATCACCCATGAAGACCCGGGCGGGATGCCAGTTGAAGACCAGAAAGCCAAGGCATCCTCCGGCGATCAGCAGGGCAAAATGACCCGCCGCACCGGCCGCCGCCACCTGATCAGCCAGCTTCCAGCTGTACAGTGCCAGTGCCAGGGTATTGATCAGGGTAACACTTCCCGCCAGTCCGTCAACGCCATCTGTCAGGTTGACAGAATTGCTGATGAAAAAGATGAAGACAATCGTAAAAATGAAGTACAACGGTTTGAGCCAGCCATCCATGACGATCACCTGCCCGGCAAACGGCAGCCGCAGAAGAACCGGGTCTGGTGAGATAAACAGAAAATAAACCGCGAAAAGAACCGCGAATACCGTCAGAAGAATGGTCTTCTGACGGACCGACAAGCCCTTCTTATCAACTTTTACTTTGATATAGTCATCAATGATTCCCACTGCGGCATAACTCAGTGTCAGCAGAAGCATCAGCAGCAGATCACGCACCGGCTCGTGGCGGATCATCAGGATGATTGTGCCCAGAATCAGCGACGGCAAAAAGAAAAGCGCGCCGAATGTCGGCGTTCCGCTTTTGACATAATGACTTTTCGGACCGTCTTCACGCACCGTCTGGCGCAGCTGCAGCCGCCGGAGCAGCGGCAGCCCGGCCAGGCCGAGCAGAACCGTCAGAATGAACGGGAAAATAAAACTGAAAAGCGGCGAAACCGCCATCACATAAGGCATCATCCATTGTTCTCCTTCGCGTCAGACGGTTCAGCGGCCAGGGCTTCAGCGACTAATTCCATATTCAGCGCCCTTGACCCCTTGACCAGTATGTGGTCACCATCCTGAACATAGGCCATCAGTTCACGGATCAGGTCGTCACGATGATCAAAGAAGCGGGTCGGCAAAGAGGGCTGGCTTTCCCTGGCTGCCTCCCCGATCAGACGGCCAAGTGGCCCGAGGCAGAACAGGCTGTCCGCTCCATAACGGACAACCGCCTCACCGACCTGGCGATGGGCATCAGCCGCGAAATCACCCAGTTCCAGCATATCACCCAGGACCGCAATCATGCGGTGGCGCCCACCGGCCATCAGGGCCAGTGATTCCAGCGCGGCCTGCATCGATTCAGGGCTGGCGTTATAAGCGTCATCCATAATGGTCAGTTGATTGGCTCTGAGTATCCGCTGACGGCTGCCGATATTGCGAAACGCCGAGGCGGCGGCAATCGCCCGGTTGATATCAAGATCATGATCCAGCGCGACCGCGAGTGCCGGCAGAAAATTACGGATATGATGCAAGCCTGTCAACGGCAGGCTGACGTCATATTCGCCGGTGAGTTGCAGCGGACGGTCGATCACCAGCGTAAATCTCAATTCACCGGCCCGCATCTTGATATTGACGGCACGCAGCCAGATTTTCGCCTGCGGCCAGGGAGCCGCGTCCTGCAGGGTAAAGCCGGCAAGACGAACCTGGTCATCAATTCTCGCGGCCAGTTGATTCAACCAGGAATCATCTGCGTTGAGAATGAGCAGTCCGTCGGCTGACATCCCGTCAAGCACTTCTGCCTTCGCTTCGAGAATGGCTGCCTGACTGCCCAGCCGCTCGACATGAGACCAGCCGATCCCCGTCAGGATCGCCGTATCCGGGGCCGCGATCCGGCTGAGCAAGCTGATTTCTCCTCGTCCGCGCATACCCATTTCCAGAAGAATCGCTTCATGTTCAGGACTGGCCTGCAGCAAGGTCTGGGGCAGGCCGATCTCATTATTCAGATTAGCGGCGGTCTGATGCAGATGCCAGAACGGACGCAGGCAGGCCGCGGCCATTTCCCTTGTCGATGTCTTGCCAACGCTGCCGCTGATCACGATCACATGAGCCGGCAGCTGGCGGCGGTAGCCGGCCGCGAGGTCCTGAAGCGCCTGCAGCGTATCGTCTACCGCGATCACACAGTCCGAACCCTGGAAATGAAGCTCAGGGAATGAACGCAGCTCGACCATGACGGCCGACGCTCCCTGGCGAAGCGCTTCCCCGGCAAATTCGTGGCCGTCATACCGTGCGCCGCGCAAGGCGATAAACAGACATCCCGGCGTGATCCGGCGTGAGTCCGTCACAATATCATTGAACAGGAGATGAAGACACTCGAAATCAGGCGGCTGCATGATATGTCCGCCGCTCCATCCCAGGACATCCGCAAGTTTCAATTCAGCCATGACGGGCCTCCTCTTCCCTGAGAATCCGGTCGGCGACCTCCGCGTCATCAAAATGAATGGTCCGGTCGCTGAAGATCTGATAATTCTCATGTCCTTTTCCCGCGATCACGATCATATCGCCGGCACCGGCCGACTGGATCGCCAGACGGATCGCGGCCGCCCGGTCAATTTCCCTGCAATAGTGACCTCCGGTCGGACGAATGCCGGTTATGATGTCGTCGATGATTGCCGCCGGATCTTCTGTCCGGGGATTATCCGATGTAATCACGGTCAGGTCCGCCAGCCGTCCTGCCACTTCTCCCATTTCAAAGCGTCGGGAGCGGGCCCGGTCACCGCCGCAGCCGAACACGACGATCAGGCGGCCTTCGGTATATTCACGCAAAGTGCTGAGCAGACTTTCCAGGCTGGCCGCGTTGTGGGCATAATCAACCAGAACCTGATA
>RZZF01000462.1 GCA_009929975.1 Clostridia bacterium | reverse complement strand
TTTCTTATCATTGAGCTGATTTATATTTACCACCGGGTAAAGCGATGCATCAGGCATCCGTTCCACATCGTCAGGTCTTAGCAGATGTGGAGGCGGATGTTTGTTTTTTGGAGGTTGAAGTGATCCTGTATAATCCATTTCAGAACCTGACAAAACCAGAATGGTTCCTCTGGTCTTTGTCGGTCGTAACGATAATTGCTTCCTTTATGATATCGGGCGGTTTCTTCGTACTCACACTGATCGCCTCTCTGGTTGGTGTGACGGCGCTCATTTTTCTGGCAAAGGGTGATGTCTGGGGCCAGATCCTGACCGTGCTCTTCAGTGTCCTTTATGCCATGATCTCCTTGAGATTCCGCTATTACGGAGAAATGATCACCTATCTGGGCATGACCGCACCGATCGCCGCGCTGTCCATCATCACATGGCTGCGCCATCCATATGCCGGTACGACGGAAGTCAAGGTCCATCAGATGAACCGGCAGCAGACCGTCTGGCTGATCATCGGCTCGACTGTAGTTACAATTGTGTTCTACTTTATTCTCGACGCTTTTGGTACGTCCAATCTGCTGATCAGTACCATTTCGATCACGACCAGTTTTCTCGCGTCCTGTCTGATGCTGTTTCGCAGCCCGAAATATGCTCTGGCTTATGCCGCGAATGATCTGGTTCTGATTATTCTTTGGATTCTGGCGGCGATGGATGATCGCTCGTATCTGCCGATGATCGCCTGTTTTGTCATGTTCCTGATCAATGATTTATATGGTTATGTGAATTGGATCCGCATGGGGAAAAGGCAAAAGCTGTATCAGGCGCGATAAGTGCGCCTTGATCAGTTAAGCCTGCGGATATACACTAAGCGGGGGTGACACAACATGAAACACATGAAGAAGCGAATGATCCTGATCGGCCTGCTGATGCTGGTGGTGCTGCTTGTCAGTGGATGTGTCCCCGGAGACGGCAAAGCGGACGCGGAAAACACGGCCGGGTTCTTCTGGGGTATCTGGCACGGCTGGGTGGCTCCGATCTCTCTGATCATCAGCCTGTTCAACCGCAACATCCGGATCTATGAGATCTATAACAGCGGCTGGTGGTATGACTTCGGT
>RZZF01000138.1 GCA_009929975.1 Clostridia bacterium | reverse complement strand
CCCGTACTCGGCCTCCGCGCGGATCGCCAGAGCCACCCGCCAGCATCCGGACCTCGCACTCGGGGTCAGTCCGCGCGGAGCGCTGATGCTGCTGCAGGCAGCCAGGGGACAAGCACTGCTGAGCGGGCGGACTTATGTCATACCGGACGATGTTCTGGCCATGCTGCCGTTTGTCTTTGCCCATCGCATGATCATAAAAGAAAAAGGCCGTCGGTCCGGACGAACCGCGGAACAGATCCTGGTTGAGATCCGCGGCACGATTTATATTCCCGAGTCATGATCACGTGGCGGGGAGTGGCAGCCTTAATGCTGATGGCCGCTGTCTTTCTGGCCGCTGCCTATCTCGGATCTCCAGTCATGACCGCCGCGCTGCTGGTCATGATTCAGTTTCCTGTCTGGTCATTGCTGCTGATTCTGTGGTCTCGCCGCGTCCAGCTTGAGCAGTCGCTGTCACATCGAGCGGCCCGGCACGGTGAAACGGTTTATTTTCAGCTTCGTATCATTCAAAAACGCTGGCGGCCTGTCGCCATGCTCCGGCTGAAGCTGTGCCTTCAGGATGAAAACGGCCTGTCACGGCTGCGCAGGCGTGATGAACTGATCATGCCAAAACAGCCTGTCCAGCAGAAAATCAAGGTGATCTGTCACCGCCGCGGCCATTATCGCGTTGGTTTGAGCCGCCTGCTGGTCAGTGATGCCTTCGCTTTTTTTCGCCTCCCGGCGGCTTCCCGTTCCAGATTGAAGCAGCAGCAGGTCGAACTGACCATCTGGCCGCGGCCGCTGCCTGTCCGGTCCGCCGGTCAGTTTCTGCGCACATTTGATCTGGATTCAGGCCAGCATCGCCAGCAGCATCAGGATGACGTCGACAGCCTGGCCGGGTTGCGCGACTACCGGCAGGGCGACCCGCTGAAGCGGATCCACTGGAAGCTGACCGCTCGTTTCCAGACGATTCAGATCCGGGAATTCGAGCAGCCGGCACGACCGGTGATCATGCTTTTAGCGGATCACCGTCTGCCTGAAGGGGTACCGGCCAGGGCACTCGATCATATTGCTGATTACGCGGCCGGATGCGCTGAAACTTTTCTCCAGGCTGGACAGTCTGTTGCACTTTCCGATTATCACAGCGGGCACCGGCAGGCGGTGACCGCCCATGCGGCCAGCCAGATGGAGGATCTTCTCTGGCTGCTGACGGATCTCGCGCCCGGCGAAGCGCTGCCGATGGAAACGCTCCTGCTCCGGGAAGCTGAGCAGGGAGGAGCAGGCTGCCCGGTCTGCGTCGTCACTGCCTGGGCTGATGAAACACTTCTTGATGGGTTAAGCCTGCTGCGGCGCCACCTGCATCCGGTTCTGCTCTGCCTGCTGGCCGGAGCGGCAGAACAGGGGCCGCCGGATCAGCTGCAGGAGCGGCTGGCAGAGGACGATATCATCTTTGAATGGCTGCCTTATCCGGATATGCGGAATACGTTGAACGGGGCGATGTTTTCATGACCGCCACGGCCGTCAGCAACGGGTCCGCGCGTTTCGGGTCTGTCGTCATACGGCTGCTTTCAGCGTGGGCCTATGCTGCAGGCATGGTTCAGCTGATTTTCAGGATTAATGGACTGCCGGTTGAACCGGTCCGGCAAAGCGGCATCATCCTGCTGGTCCTGATCGGGGCCGCGATCCTGACCTGGACGCGATATCAGCTGATCGCCAGTGGTCTGCTGACCATCATTGGCGGCTTCGTCTGGTTTTATTCGGAAACACTGCAGCGGTTCGGGAAGAACCTCGAACCGGAGATCAGCCGTTTCTTCAACGATTGGGTGATGCAGTGGCTGAACGGCAGACGACAGCCGGACATCCGTTTTGAGAACTGGCTGGCCTGGCTGATCCTGGTCCTGATCGCGCTGCTATCCTATGGCCTGGTCGCCCGCTTCAACTGGCCGCTGGCCGGAGCGGCAGCGCTGATCATAACGACTGAACTGCTGCTGTCCGTCCGAACCGAGCCGGCCCTCGAGGTACTCAGGACTGAATGGATCTGGCTGATCTTGCCGGCTGCCAGTGTCATTATCGGATGGAACCGGTCTCATCACCTGATTCACCGTCTCGACCGGCGCCGCAGGGGACCGCTCACCGCGCGCCTGATGCTGCAGGCACTCCCGCTGGCTCTGGTCATCCTTCTGCTGGCCGCCGTACTGCTGCCGCTTGTGCCGGCGACAACCTTTTATTCGCACCGCATGGAAGGCTGGGTGGATGATCTGGTCAGCCAGACTGGCAGCGGTCAGGCCAAACTGGACCAGTACCAGATTCTTGATATCAGCCGGGCCGGTTATCGCTCGGTCTTTGATCGTCTCGGCGGACCGGTCCAGTTATCCGATGATCCGGTTCTCCGGATTTCCGGGTATTCGTCACCAATGCTCCTGCGCACCGCAGTCGCCGGTGCCTATGACGGCCAGCGCTGGCTGCGCAGTCCGGATGACGCGCTGCTCCGGTTTGGCAGTTCGCTCTACAGGGAAGAAGCCGACCATGCGTTTGACCTGAACCGGCCGCCCTATCATGAGCAGACAAAAGAGTTTCTTGAACCGATCGAATATCGTATCTCGCCGGTCGGCCAGGCCATCCATTCCATCCCATTGGCCGGACGGCCGCTTGAGATCAATTTTGAATCTGAAGGACGCTACCAGTATCTGTTCAGCCGCAACGGCCAGCTGATCAGTAAATACTGGCTGCGCAGCGGTGAAATTGTCCAGATCGACGCACTCCGCCTGCGTACAGAATCGCTCGAGTTTTCCGCAAGGGTCCGACAGCTTGGACAGCAGCTCAATGACCAGGAGTATGCCGCGCAGATCCGGCAGCAGCTCGAGTATCTGACGCTGCCGGCCCTGCCTGAATACACCGATCGGGGAGAGCTGACACGGCTGACCGCTGAGATCATTGCTCCCTACAGCGAACCGTGGGATCGTGTAATGGCCATCCGCGGTTTTCTGCTCAATTTTGCCCTGTATGATCTTGATGTCGAGGTCCCGCCAGATGACGTGGAGTTTGTCAGTTGGTTTCTCCAGACCCGCCGCGGCTATTGTGTCTATTTTGCCACGGCGATGACCATGATGAGCCGGCTGGCCGGTATTCCGGCCCGCTATGTCGAAGGATTTTATTCCCCGGATGCTTCGGCCGGCTGGCGTCTGATCACCGGGCAGCAGGCGCATGCCTGGACAGAGGTCTTTATGCCGGGTGCCGGCTGGATCCCGATCGATGCCACACCGGGATTCGCGAACGATCCCTGGATTCCACCGGGCCCGGGAGATCCGGATGACCCAGCTGGCGAGCCTTCGCCATCGCAACCGACACAGACTCCGGCGGCCTCACCCTCCGCACCGATGCCTACCCGCGGTCCGACTGACAGCAGCCTGTCCGGATGGCATCTGAACCGAATCTGGCCGCTTGCGGCAGGCCTGTTCATCCTGCTGCTCATCCTCGTTCTGATTCGGCTGCTGACTGTTGCCGCCAACCGCCATCAGCGCGACTGGCTGCAGGCCCGGCTGCCGGACTTGTCCGACCAGGCGAAGTATTATCATCAGCAGATTGAAAGACTGCTGCAACTGCTCGGCCGCAGGCGGGATCAGGGGGAGAGCCGGCTTCAGTGGATGACGCAGCTGAACGAGGCCCCGACGATACAGAGCCAGATTCATGAACCGCTGACCCGGCTGGCTGATCAGCTTGATTACCTGATCTACAGCGGGCAGCCGGCCGAACCGCAGCAGGTCGCCGGGCTGGCCGGCTGGTTTGATCATCTGGATCAGATTTACCATGATTCATCACCCCGCGCGAGCTGGATCCTGCAGCGTGTCTTGCGGCCGGATCCATTGTTTTTCCGTTGGAAACAGCGTGGTTCAACACGCTGATCAATATACAGGCCGGGTAAATTTTGATATGATAGACAGAGCTTTATCTGTAATTGATATCAACGGGGTGACTCAATTGAAGAAACGAACCATCACCGTTCCGGCTCAGACCGCCATTGAACGGCAACAGTTCTATCGTGACCATATAAGACAGTGCCAGGACCGCTACCGGACCGAAACAGGATTTGCCAGACGATATTTCATCGAAACCTATGGCTGTCAGCTCAATGAAAATGACAGTGAGTATCTGTCCGGCCTGCTCGATGACATGGGCTATGTTCCGGCTGAGTCAACGCGGGAAGCGGATCTGATCATCCTCAATACCTGCAGCATCCGTGAGCACGCGGCCAGCCGCCTGTTCGGCAATCTCGGGCACTTGAAACCGCTGCGCCGGGAACGGCCGGATTTGGTCATCGCGGTCTGCGGCTGCATGATGAAGCGGGACGAATATGTTGACCGGATCGACCGCAGTTTTTCTTTTGTCGATATTGTCTTCGGACCGCAGGATATCTATCGCCTGCCGGAGTTTCTCTATGGACGCCTGATCGATGAACGGCGTATCTACGCGGTCGGGGATGAGGATGTGATCGTTGAAGGATTGCCGATTCACCGAGTGCGGCGCTTTCGCGCGCTGGTGTCGATCATGTTCGGCTGCAATAATTTCTGCACTTACTGTGTAGTGCCTTATACACGGGGACGTGAGCGGAGCCGGCGCCCGGCCGAAATCCTTGATGAGATACGCCAGCTGGCCGAACAAGGCTATCAGGAGATCATGCTGCTCGGCCAGAATGTCAATTCCTACGGTCATGATCTGCCGGATGATGAATCCGGTCCGCGTAATTTCGCCCAGCTGCTGGCGGCCGTCGCCGAAATCGGCGATTTCAGCCGTGTCCGCTTCATGACCTCCCATCCCAAAGATCTCTCTGATGAGTTGATCGCTGTGATGAGCCGTCATCCGGTGATTGAACAGCATGTTCATCTGGCCCTGCAGTCCGGCAGCAATACCGTGCTCAAACGGATGAACCGGCGCTATACCCGCGAACAGTTTTTCGAGATTGTCCGGAAATTGCGTGCCGCGGTTCCGGGTCTCTCGATTTCGACCGATCTGATTGTCGGTTTTCCCGGAGAAACCGAAGAGGAATTCGCAGACACCCTTGATCTGATGCGCCAGATCCGTTTTGACAGCGCGTTTACCTTCCAGTTTTCGCCGCGCGACGGAACACCGGCCGCCTCGATGGACGATCAGATCGCGCCGGAGATTATCGCGGACCGCTTCCGCCGTCTGACTGACCTGCAGAACGAGCACAGCCTCAGTTCGAACCAGGCCACCATCGGCCGGTCATTTGAAGTCCTGATTGAGGGCCGCAGCTCCGGCGACGCCGAGGTGCTCAGCGGCCGCACCCGCTGCAATCGGCTGGTCAACCTGCGCGTACCGGACAGTATGCGGCTGCCGGACGACTGTTATGATGACAATGGCCAGCTGCGCGGCGACAAGCTTGAAGGACGGCTGGCCCAGGTCAAAATGACGGAAGCCAAAACATTCTCATTGATCGGCGAACTGGAGAAACTGCTGCCATGACGATGCATCGGGCTGATC
>RZZF01000461.1 GCA_009929975.1 Clostridia bacterium | reverse complement strand
CATCCGAACGCGTCTGATCAGCTCTATCATCATCTGTCCGCTCTCATCTCGCCGCGGCAGGCGGGCCAGATCATGCACACCGTCTTTCAGGCATGGTGTGCCGGAACCCCGGGAATCGCGCTGGCGATCACCCGATATTTCTGGCTGGCGATCCGCCATCGTTCCGATCCGGCCGACCGCCGTTACCTGCCGGAAGTCGAGGCAGTGGTGAGAGCGTCCGAACGGGCTGGCGGCCAGGCTCACGTTTGGTGTGGTCTGCTGCGGTTCCGCGAGCTGGCACCGTCCATCTATCTGGCTGATTTTGCCCCGGAAGAAGACCTGATACCGCTGATTCTGCCCCATTTCTCAGATCGTCTGCCGGATCAGAGTTTCGTGATCAGGGATCTTCGGCATCATCGGGCGGCGCTGCACCTGGCGGATGGACGGCAGACCATTCTGCGTCTGGCCGACGCACCTGATTTCGATGCGGCGCTTGAAAAGTCGGACGGCTTCATCGAACTGTGGCAGACCTATCTGAAACACCTGACCATTCCGGAACGCCGCCAGAAACATCTGCAGCAGCACCATATGCCGAAAAAACACTGGCGTTTCCTGGCTGAGCGTCCGGATGAACAATAAAAGAGCAGCCGCTGTTTCAGCGGCTGCTCCACAAGCTCAATCACCTGTTTCGGATCAAAACGATTCGATTAAGAACAAAACCGGACAATGCCCTTCGGCAAATGCTCCGGTTCCGCAGATAAAACAATCATCACATCGATCTGCTCTTTCTCAGCGAATGTCTCCAGTTTTGTCAGAAAGGAATCAAGATGGGTCAGATCACGGTCATCGGTAATTTTCGTAATGCTGTCAATATAAATATGTGTCACATCGTAATCTTTCGCGCAGATCCCTGCAATAAAACTCAGCAGCTGTTCATAGCCCTGAACGGGATATTCCTTGATGTCGACCAGCCTGATCTTGTACTTCACCATCTGGCCCAGCCGCTGCCCGGCCTCGATGCACACCACATTTGTGTTATCCATATTGGCATGTGCATTTAAATCATCCACCAGCCGGGCAGTTTTGCCGCTTCCTTTGCTGCCAACAATTACCTTGATCATAGGCAC
>RZZF01000460.1 GCA_009929975.1 Clostridia bacterium | reverse complement strand
GGAAAACCTGTGTCATCATCGACAATCCCGGGACTGACAGCCATGAAGAAGTGACTGATATTTCCGGGCTTCTCCGTTCCGGTGTAGAGTCCGTTCAGATTATCGAGATATCCGCCGCCGGACAGAACGCCGCATAAGATATCGACGATAATCGCCAAACCCAGCCCTTTAAAACCGGCTATAGGGTACAGACTCCCCTTCAGTGCAGCCGCAGGATCTGTAGTCACCTCACCCTGTTCATCCAAGCAGGCATGCACCAGGGTGACATCCCCGTGATCGGATTCCGGTGTCTCATCCATCAGCTGGAAGACACGCTCCGCTCCGGCCATCGCCATGATCACGGCATTGATCTGCTGTGAGATCTGGTTGATCGGCATGCTGAAGCTGCGGCTGAGCTGGAGGAAGGCTGCGATCGCGCCCAGTGAGAGGCCGGCGACACCGTTAACCGCCAGCAGGCCGCCGGCAATCGCGATCAGCACATACTGCAGATGGCCCATGTTGCCCATGATCGGCATCAGGATATTGGCGAAACGATGGGCCTGGGTCGCCTGATAACACAGATCGTCATTCAGCTTGTCAAACGCTTCTTTGGCCCTGTCTTCGTAATTGAAGACCTTGACGACTTTCTGTCCGTTGATCAGTTCTTCAATATAGCCGTTGGTTTTGCCCAGCGCGATCTGCTGTTCGCGGAAAAAGCGGCCGCTGCGCCAGGCGACCTGACGGCTGATATAAATGATCAGGACTGAAAAGCACAGCACCATGAGGGTCAAATGCCAACTCGTCAGCAGCATAGCGATGAGGACGAAGATGACGGTCATCAACGAGGAGAACATATGCGGCAGGCTCTGCGTGATCAACTGGCGCAGGGTATCCGTATCATTGGTATAACGGCTCATCAGGTCGCCGTGTGAATGGGTGTCAAAGTACTGGATCGGCAGCTCCTGCATATGGGTAAACATCGTATCGCGGACCTTTTTCATCGCGCTCTGGGCGATGTCGACCATCATCCGGTTGAAGAACAGCGACGCGAACACTCCGCTCAGGTAGATCATGCCCATGATGCCGATGGTCAGGAGCAGGTCGCCGAAATACGGCGTCTCCATGGT
>RZZF01000137.1 GCA_009929975.1 Clostridia bacterium | reverse complement strand
TCCCTGCAGCTTAATCCGACCGCGTCAGAAGGCTTGAGTGAAACAAGCGGGGTACCCCGTCAGCGGACGATCCTGGCACCGCGCGGTGACATCACCGATGTCAGTGGCCGGCCATTGGCCTGGTCGGTCAGTACACGAAAGCTGTTTCTCTCATATGCCGGACTTGACAGCAGCGCCCTCAACGAGATGCTGCTCGATCTGGCGCTGTATCTCGAATCGGAAGGGGTCGAATGGGAATCATCACTCAGCGAGTTCATTGATCTGGAACTGCCGTCCTATCCGGGTCAGGCAGCAGGAGGCGGCCTGGTTCCGGTCTGGCAGCTGAGCCGCGATGAAGTCCTGATCTGGCAGACCAATCGTAATTTGTTTAATCTCAGCGAACCGCAGGAAGGCACTGCCGTGACCTTTGATGACCGGCAGGCGAAAGAGGATCCGAACCTCTTTTATGATTATCTGCTCTATCAGCTGTTCAAGATCGAAGATCCGGCCGCGGACGGGCGGCGCTACCGTCAGGCTGACGCATGGCGGATCATGCAGCTTCGCTACCTGATCTATGAGAACAACTGGTCGTTCATCAACGGTACTCCGGTTGAACTGGCCCGTAATGTCCCGGAATCGGTGATTCATGTGATCAATGAGCAGAATTTCCGCTTCATGGGGGTCATCAGCGGGACGGAATCTGAACGGGTCTATGATCCGGTGACCCGGCAGCTCAGTCATGTGATCGGCTATGTCGGCCGTATCTCGGCCCGGCAGTATGAGGATCTGCGTGATATCGGCTATTCACCCGATTCGGTCGTCGGCCAGGCCGGTGTCGAATCATCGGCGGAACGTTATCTGGCCGGCCGCGATGGTGTGCAGCCCTATAATATCTGGTCTGTCGCCGGTGAGGCCGGCGCGTTTTATCCGGAAACGATCGGCCGTGAACCGCAGCCGGGCAATCATGTGCGCCTGACGATCGATCTGAGGCTGCAGCAGGTCGCGCTCGATTCACTGGAGCGGGCGATTCAGACGATCCGTGATAATCCGGACGCTGAGAATTTCCAGGACGCCGATGCCGGCGCGGTCATGATGCTGGATGTGAATACGGGGGCCGTGCTGGCCATGGCCAGTACACCCGGCTATGATCCGGCGGATTTTCTCACCCAGGCCTGGGATGAGGAGGCCGCTGACCGGGTTCAGACCTACCTGACCGATAATGTGAACAAGCCGATGATGAACCGGGCGATGATGGAAATCTACGCGCCAGGCTCAACCTTCAAACCGGTCACCGCGATCGCCGGGCTGGAGAGCGGGGCGATCTCCATCTATAACAACGCGTTCCGCTGCGTCGGTCATGAAGATATCGGCGGCCGGATCTGGTATTGTCTTGAGCGGCCGAACAGCGGCCACGGATTGCTCAATCTGGTCAACGGCATGGCGACATCCTGCAATATGTATTTTTACCATCTGGGAACGGAAACCGGCATTGATCAGATTTCCAGCTGGGCGAAACAGCTCGGTCTGGGTGAATACAGCGGGATTGATCTGCCGGGCGAGGCCCGCGGCATCCGTTCCAGCCGTGAGACGATGCGCCAGGTGGTCAACAACCCGGACCATACCGTCTGGCAGATCGCGGATACCGCCCAGTCTTCCATCGGGCAGCTGTACAACAGCTATACGATCACCCAGCTGGCGGTTTATACCGCGGCCGTGGCAACCGGACAGCGCGTCACACCGCATGTGATCGCCGATATCACCCGGCCGGATGGTAGTGTTCTGCTGGAAAAATCACCCGACGCGGTTGATCTGGGCATCAGTCCGGAATCACTCGATCTGGTACGCCGCGCGATGGTCGCGGTTGCTCATTCGAACGAAGGAACCGCTTCACGCATGTTTGCTGATTTCCCGATTACGATCGCAGCGAAGACGGGAACCGCGGAGACCGGTTTTGAAGATGTTTCATCCTCAAACGGGTTGTTCATCTGCTATGCGCCGGCCGAAAACCCCCAGGTCGCGATCGCCCAGATCATCGAACGGGGCCGCTGGGGATCCAATACGCTGTCGGTCGCGCGTGATCTGCTGACGGCCTACTTCCGGCTCGATGAAACAGACGAAGCGAGCGCGCCGGTGGTCCGGCCGGGCCTGACCGATTTCGCCGCGGAAACGCCGGATGGCGGGGACAGCGGCCAGGATGTCCCGTAATCCAGGGGTGAACCGTCCGCGTCTTGGTTTATCTGACTATCATGATGCCCGATGATCTGTGCATTATTGGAAAATTTACCGTCGTCTCTTGTAAGCGTTCAGAAAGACCGTTAGAATGGAAAGCGATTATGACAACACCTTGACCACGGTCAGGGCAGAGGGGGTACGCAAGTGAATATCGTCCTGCTGGCCGATAACCGTAAACATGAACTTCTGGTAAATTTCTGTATAGCCTACAGCCAGATTCTGCGTCACCATGACATCTATGCGCTGCAGAACACATCACGATTGATCCGGGACGCGACAAAACTTGAAGTGGTCGGCTTATCCACAGAGATTTCCGGCAGCATTGTCCAGCTGGCCTCACGTGCCATGTACAATGAAGTCGATGTCGTGATTTATCTGCGGGATCCGCTGCTGGACCGCTATGATGAACCGAACGCGCTGCTCAAAGCCTGCGATACCAACAGCATTCCGGTCGCCACCAATATCGCGACCGCGGAGATCCTCGTTCTGGCACTGGATCGCGGCGATCTGGACTGGCGCGAACTGGTACGCTGATCCGGTTCGTTTATCATGGGAAATTTGCACATAAAATGAATGACATGCAAGAATCATGTTTGGTTCTTGCATTTTTTCTTGACGAGTGGGATGAGACCATTTAGTATGTATAAGTATGTACAAGACGGTCAGACCGGATAAGCGGCCGGCCGGACAGCAAATAACAGGAGGCAATCGCATGAAGATTCTTAAGCCAGTCTATGATCGGGTCGTCGATCGCAATCAGCATGAACCGGAGTTTCACCAGGCAGTCCAGGAAGTACTGGAAAGCCTTGAGCCTGTTGCCGTACAGCATCCGGAATGGGTGGCTGCCGGTATTTTTGACCGCATCGTCGAGCCGGAGCGTCAGGTTGTTTTCCGTGTTTCCTGGGTGGATGACCAGGGCCATGTTCATGTCAACCGTGGTTTCCGTGTTCAGTTCAACAGCGCGATCGGGCCCTATAAAGGCGGACTGCGCCTGCACCCGTCCGTTAATCTGGGCATCATCAAATTTCTTGGTTTTGAGCAGATCTTCAAGAATTCACTGACCGGTCTGCCGATCGGCGGCGGCAAAGGCGGTTCCGATTTCAATCCGCGCGGCCGCAGTGATATGGAGATCATGCGTTTCTGCCAGAGCTTCATGACGGAGCTGTGGCGCCATATCGGCCCGGACACGGATGTGCCGGCCGGCGACATCGGCACCGGTGCCCGTGAAATCGGCTATATGTACGGCCAGTACAAGCGTCTCAGCAACTCGCACACAGGGGTTTTGACCGGAAAAGGCCTGGCCTGGGGCGGTTCACTGGCCCGGACTGAGGCAACCGGCTATGGCCTGTGTTATTTCATGGACGAAGCGCTCCGCGCCAAAGATCGTTCATTTGAGGGTGCGAAGGTGACCATTTCCGGTTCCGGCAATGTGGCGATCTATGCCAATGAAAAGGCGACTGAGCTCGGCGCGAAAGTGATCGCGATGAGTGATTCCGACGGCTATGTGCATGATCCGGACGGCATCGACCTTGATCTGGTCAAGAAAATCAAGCTGGAACAGCGCGGCCGGATCCGTGAGTATGTGACGGAGCGTCCCAACGCGACGTATCAGGATGGCTGCAGCGGCATCTGGACGATTCCCTGTGATATCGCGCTGCCCTGCGCGACGCAGAATGAACTGGACGGTGGCGCGGCGGAACATCTGATCAAAAACGGCTGCTACGCGATCGGTGAAGGCGCGAACATGCCGACTACACCGGACGCGGTGCATAAGATTCTCGACGCCCGCCTGATCTATGGCCCGGCCAAAGCCGCCAATGCCGGTGGTGTGGCGACCTCCGCCCTGGAGATGAGCCAGAACAGCCTGCGGATGAGCTGGACGTTTGAAGAAGTGGACGAACGTCTGAAGCAGATCATGGTCAATATCTACCGCGCGGCCAGTGAGGCAGCGGCGGCCTACGGTGATCCGGATAATCTGGTCATGGGTGCCAATATCGCCGGATTTGAGAAAGTCGCCCAGGCCATGTACCAGCATGGCGTCGCTTACTGATCATGATTGCTCTGGTACAGCGTGTCAGTGAAGCCTCGGTTGCGATTGACCAGGAGACGACGGCCCGGATCGGGCCGGGTCTTCTGGTTTTTCTCGGTGTCGGCCATGAGGATGACCGCCAGGAGGTTGACTGGCTGGCGGGAAAAGTCGCGAGGCTTCGTATTTTCGAGGATGACAAGGGTTTGATGAACCGGTCTGTTCAGCAGACCGGCGGAGAAATCCTGGTTGTCTCGCAGTTCACGCTTTACGGTGACACCAGCCGGGGCAACCGTCCATCATTTATCCAGGCGGCGGAACCGGTTCGGGCCAAGACGCTGTACGAAGCTTTCTGCGAGCGGCTGCGTGAACTGGGGCTGCCGGTCGCGACCGGCCGTTTCGCGGCCGATATGCAGGTTGGACTGGTCAATGACGGCCCCGTGACCTTGTGGCTGACAACACCCGCGCGAAAGGAACACTGAGATGGCATCACCATTGATCCGGACGCTGCCGTACGGACCGCTTCAGGCCTGCGGCCATATGGTCCGACTCGATGATACCGTGGTCCTGATCGACCCGTCGATCACGACGGACCGGCTGCCGGCCGGCTGGCCGCTGCCGCGTCTGATGCTGGCAACCCACGCGCATTTTGATCATATCGCCACGATTGACGCATGGACAGATGTCTGCGGCGCTCCTCTGAGCATACATCGGCTGGAGACCGGCTGGCTGTCGTCAGCACAGCATAATCTGTCGGTCCATATGGGTGAGGCGCTGAAGGTGGTGGCGCAGGCCCGGCCGCTTGATGACGGGCAGATTCTCGCATTGAACGATGATTGGGTGATCGAAGTCTGGCATACGCCCGGCCACAGCCCAGGTTCGGCCTGCTACCTGCTGAGCGGACCGGATGGACCGGCTGCTTTATTCAGTGGGGATACATTGTTTGCCGGCTCGATCGGCCGGACGGATCTGCCAGGCGGTTCGGTGCCGGTCATGCGGCAGACCCTGAGGATGCTGATCACGAAACTGGAACAGCTGGCGGCTCCTGACCTGCCGATCTACCCGGGACATGGGCCGGCAACGCTCTGGTCGCGGGAACTTGAACATAATCTCTGGCTGGCGCAGATGAAAGAATAATAACCTTGCAATAGAACGAATAATGATGTATAAATATACAAGTTATATCACGATGTCAGCGACATCAATTGGTTTGACATGTATTATCAGCAGATGGATGGAGTGAAATTAATATGAA
>RZZF01000459.1 GCA_009929975.1 Clostridia bacterium | reverse complement strand
CATCGGAGCTGAACCGGTTCGGACTGGCACTATCGACATCGAGAACCGCCAGGACATGGCCGTCATCATCCATGACTGGGAGCACCAGCTCGGACCGCGATGACAGGTCACAGGCGATATGGCCGCTAAAGCAATGGACATCGGCAACAATCTGCGGGGCACCGGTTTCCCAGGCAGTGCCGCAGACACCCTGCCCTTTTTCAATCGTCATGACCGCCGGGCGGCCCTGAAACGGACCAAGCACCAGCTGGCGGCCGCGCACCAGATAGCATCCCACCCAGTTGATCTCCGGCAGTGCCGTCATCAGAACGGAAACACCGTTCGCCAGCGCGGATAAAGCGTCCGGCGCTTCGGAAGTATACAGCGCCATCTGCTGTTTCAAGATCTGGTAAAAAGCTGATTGATCCTCTGGATACACGATTTCCTGATAGGCCATGCGCCAACTCCTCCTGTCGGGTCTGAGCAAGTCGTGCCGGATTCACCCGACCCTCTTATCATAAACATTTGCATCTGGACAAATCAAGCCCGTCGACGGCGCAGAAAGCTGATCGCGTCCTCTTCCGGCAGTGGCCGGCTTAGCCAGTACCCCTGGATCACATCACAGTCATGACGCTCCAGAAACAGTTTCTGGTGCTCATCCTCAACCCCCTCAGCCACCACGCTGAGGCCTGTCTTATGTGCCAGAGAAATGATATCGGAAATAATCAGGGTTTCATCGTGCGGACTTCTGATCCGCTGGACGAAATAGCGGTCAACTTTCACGCTGTCGATATTAAGTTCATGCAGGCGGGCCAGTGATGAGAACCCGGTACCGAAATCGTCAACGGAGACCGTCATCCCCATGTCCCTGATCTGATTCAGTTTCTCATTGATCAGCTCGTAATTGACAAGCAGCACCGATTCTGTGATCTCAAACTCGAGATGGCTGAGTGGAATACCAGCGGTTTCAGCCGCGTCTGTCGTATCTGTAATGAATTCATCACGCAGCAGCTGCAGTCCTGACACATTCACCGCGATGCCGACAGCGGAATGGCCGGCGTCCATCATGCGGCGGATCATCTGGCAGGCCTCACGCAAAACCAGAAGCCCAAGCTCATAAATCATCTG
>RZZF01000136.1 GCA_009929975.1 Clostridia bacterium | reverse complement strand
ACACCGCTGACTTCAGATACGGACAAATTCATTTCCGTACAGATAAAGCGTTGGACGGATTCAGGAAGGTGCCCGAAAATCGCCTGGCTGGCGATCATAGTCGACAATAACCTGGTTCATCTTTTCACATGGTCATTTTTGCACTGAAGGACAAACCATGCATGATCAAGCTCTGATCAGTGCCTGGCCAATCAGGCCAGATCAATATCAAGATACAATGAACTTGTCCAATACGTTATAATTGATGTGCGAAGATAAGGAGGCTGACACCATGGATCACACATTCAAACCCCTGTTTCAGGGTGACTCATTACAAGGCTGGCGTGTTTTCCCCCGCGGTATTTCCCGCTTCAGGGAAGGCAGTCCGGAATATCTGGAAGCCTGTCTGCATCCAGGACTCTGGACGATCAACGATGGCATCATTGAAGGACGGCAGGACCCACCCGGCAGCGGTTTCGGTTCTTATCTGGTCAGCGAAGCCACCTATGGTGATTTTGAGCTGGTTTATGAAGCCAAACCGGACTGGCCAGCGGATACCGGTGTCTATGTTCACGCTAGCGAGGACGGAACGGTCGGATACCAGATCCTGCTCGACCATCGTAAATCTGGCAGCATCGGTGGATTTTACGGCAACGCGATCGGCGGCTTTCACGCGATCAACTGGAATGTTGACGCGGAGTATGATCAGGACGGTCAGGCGATCGCGATCAAAATTGAAGATCCTGCCACCACTCTGGAGCCGATTACACCGGACAAGCCAGCCCTGCTGACGAATAAAATCAGCGGTGATGAATTTCTCAAGTTATGGAACTGGAATGACTGGAATGAGTTTCGCGTCGTATGCACCGGCCGTTTCCCGAAATTGAGCACCTATATCAACGGCGTACTGGTTGCTTCCATCGACATGGCCGCTGTCGACAGCCCGAAGTTCGATAAAGACCGCGCGGCACAGCTGGGCAGCAAAGGACATATTGCCTTTGAAGTTCATGACAATGACCCGGGGATGGGTGAATCTCGATGGGGAAAAACCGCCGCCTGCCGCTGGCGCAATGTCCGCATCAGGGAGCTTTAATCCAATACGGTTCATCTGACGTAAGGAAGACCCGCTGATCCTGTCAGCGGGTCTTCTCGTTTTCTGCTTTACGAAAGCTCGAGTTCCGTCTGCCAGATCGTGTTCCCACCCTCGTCGAGCAGCAGTTCAATTCGACCGCCGAGCGGCAGGGGCTTACCATTTTCGTCCCGCTGGCACAAGGCGTCCGCATCCAGTGCAAAGGCAAACTCGCCAACCTGTCCAACGGGGATAGCCAGCTTTTCAAAGGCACACAGTTCCCGGACTCGCGCGGTATAAGCACCGGTGACACGGCGCAGATACAGCATGGGAACTGCCCAGCCACTGCGGGATCCTGTATTGCGCAGCCGGCCGCTGATCGCCACACCGCCGTCAGAACGACGGGTCAGTTCCGCGCCATCCAACGCGAAGCCGGTATAGCTGAGGCCAGACCCGAAGGTGAAACGTGGCTTATGGTTATTATGGTAGCGCATCGCGTCATAACTTGCTTTGTAGTTGTAGTAGCAGGGCAGCGCCGATGCCGAGACCGGCAGTGTCGCCGGCAGGCGGCCGGCGGGTTCGGTCTGGCCAAGCACAATCTCAGCCAGGGCCTGCCCGCCCCAGGGACCGGGATAGAAACTGACCAGCACGGCGGCCGCTTTTTCCGCGATCGCTTCGATCGCATAGGGACGGCCACCGATGACAATGACAATGACCGGTTTGCCAGTGGCCAATACCGCCTCAGCCAGTTCCATCTGCCGCCCCGGCAGCGCGAGGTCGGCAGCGTCCACACCTTCGCCGCAGTCCATCGGCAAGCCGCCCTGAACGATGGCCGCGCCGTTATCAGAAAATTGAACATCGCCAAACCGGTTCGAGGAACCACCCAGCACCAGAACCACAAGATCACTGCCAACGGCCAGATCAACCGCTTCACGGATCTGCCTGTCGCTGCCGGTGAGAATATCACTGCCCTGAGCGAAGGATAAATCCGCCTTTCCAGCCAGCAGAGCTGCCAGCCCCTGGCGGACCGTCATCCCTTCCATTGTCGGTGGTGTATAGTCGCCCAATTGATTGTACAGGTTATCGGCATTTGGTCCGATCAGGGCGACATGCGGATAATTCTCCGGACGGATCGGCAAAAGACGATCGCTATTTTTCAAAAGAACCGCACTGTGCCGCGCCAGCTCAAGGCTCTGCGGATAGTGGCTGATCTCAAAGGGTTGGACCGCTGTGTCCTCCGGCAAGAAGGGATGTTCAAACAGCCCGCGCTCGAATTTCAGTGTCAGGACCCGCAGAACGGCTTCGTCAACCAGGTCTTCTGATACCTCGCCGCGCTCAACCGCCTCATCCAGCAGTGAGAAACCCGTATCCCAGAGACTCATATCCACACCGCTCGCCAATGCCAGCGCACCAGAGCGGCGGTGATCGCCGGTCAGCAGATCCAGCCGGTCGATTGCGCCGCCGTCGGCCATGACCAGGCCTGCAAATCCCAGTTCATCGCGCAGATAGTCCCGCAACAGCCAGATGTTGGCATGGCAGGGAACACCGTCGATTTCATTATAGGCGGCCATTAAGCCCCGGGCGCCTGCGGCCACCGCGGCCTCAACGGCCGGCAGATGGATCTCGCGCAGCTCGCGTGGGCCGATCCGGGCCGCACTGGCGTTCACTCCGCCGGTCGTCTCCCCCTGGGCACACAGATGCTTGGCCACCACCTCGACGCCGGCACTTCGGCAGCCGCGCACAGCCGCCGCCGCCAGGCGGGATGCCAGATAAGGATCTTCACTGTAGCATTCCTCACTGCGGCCCCAGCGGGGGTCGCGCAGCATGTCCAGCACCGACATCAACGCGAAATCCGTGCCCATGCTTTTCAATTGCCGGCCGCAGACCGCGAACGCCTGCTCGACCAGCTGCGGGGCAAACGTCGCCCCCATCGCCAGATTGACCGGCAGCAGGTATCCGCCCAGCGCCTGATGGCCATGCGGACACTCTTCGCTGAGCAGTGCCGGAATGCCAAAACGGGACTGCTCAAGCACCGCACGCTGCACAAGGTTATAGGCTTTAGCGGCCAGTTCCGGTGTGATCCCATTATCCTGTGTCCGGCCGGACCAGGGATCAGCGCGGTAGAGTCCGTAAAGCGTCCCTAATCCGCCAAAATGGCGGATCTCCGCGAGTGTTTCCTCGTTGATACTCAATGTATCGCCGCTTCGCTGTACACTTTGAAAGCCGTAGAGCCGCTGGTTCAGCTGGCCGACCTTTTCCCGCAGTGTCAGGCGGTCAAGCAGATCGCGTGCCCGCTCGGCAGGAGCAAGGGAAACATCCTGATAAGGATTCATGGCAGCAGTTCCTCCAAGTTGTGATTGTGTCAGACGTCTGTGGCTCCAGGCGTCTTTTGCATCGTATACGCCTAAAGAAAATCATTCGCTTGTTCTTCCTTACAGTATACTATTGAAGGGGGTGATGATGCATGAAAGTCGGTGTTTTCCAGTTCAGTAGCGGATCGGATATCGATGCGAATTTCGCGGCGATCAGCCGGGGCATCAAGCAAGCGGCCAGAGAAAATGTCCGTCTGCTTGTTTTTCACGAATGTGCAGCCTGCGGGTATCCTCCTGTTGAAACACCTGACATCAATCAAATAGATATCACAGCACTGGAGAATCGATTGGATCTGGTTTGCCAGCTGGCGCAAGAGAACCATCTGTACATCGCACTCGGTATGATACGGCAGGAAGATTCCAGGCGCTATAACTCCATTCGCCTGATTTCACCCGAGGGAACGATTATCGGAAACTATGACAAGCGGGCCTTGTGGGGCTGGGATCTGGACCATTTTGAACGAGGCTCAGCACTTGGTATTTTTGATATTGACGACATCAAAGTGGGATTTCGCATCTGTTTTGAAGTCCGATTCCCCGAATGCTTCCGGGAACTGTTTGAGGCACAGGCTGAATTGTGTTTCGTCAGCTTCTGTGATGTTTCTGCCCAGGATTCTCCCGAGCGATACCAGATCATCAAATCGCACCTGCTGACCCGCGCCGTCGAAAATGTCATGACAGTTGTATCGATCAATAGTATTTCAGATTTCCAGACAGCCCCGACCGCTGTTTTTGATGTGAATGGCCACGTTATCCGCGAGGCTCCGCGCAACAAAGAACATCTACTGGTCTATGACTATCTGAGACCTGACATCGGATTCGGCGAAAAGGGCCGAATCGAAAACTCATTCATCGCGATGCGAAGTTAACTGACGATCAGGTTATCTATTGTCAAACCATCTAGCCATTTCGGGCCAGCCTGAATCCCAGATCATCGATCTTGAATTCCGGTGAGCTCTTTCTTCTGACTGTTGACCCGCATGCTCTTTCATCGCTGGCCCAGCTGCCTCCTCTGAAGAGTCGATAATCGCCATATCGATCAATATCGTATCGATCCCAACACCATTCCCAGACATTGCCTAGCATATCGTATAAGCCAAAGCTGTTTTGATCTTTTAATGCGGTCCCATGCTTCATGCCGTCAGAATTCCGATCATACCAGCCAATATCATCAAGGTTGCCATATCTATATTGCTGCTCTCCTGCCTGAGCCGCCAATTGCCATTCCGCGTCCGTCGGCAATCTGAAGCCTTGCGCGTTCAGGTTTCTCTCAACCGACTGTCCGCTGATCAGATAGTATTTATCCAGATTCAGCGCGTCTGACAAACGATTGCAGAATGTGACGGCCTCAAACCAGTTCACATCCGTGACGGGTTTGTCTTTTTCGGACTCGCCGCCCGTTGTACCAAGAACGAGATGATAGAATTCATTCGTCACTGGAATCTTGGATATCCTGAAGGCCACTACCGTGACTGTTTTCTCAATAACTTCCTTGCCTGACGGGTTACCCGGGATACCCAGTTTGTAGTCTGAGCTGATCGACTTTACATGATCTACATAATCTCTGATCAACACTTCCGAGGACGGTATATAGACAAAACAATCATCTGTATAGTTCTTTAAATCCATCCCATCTCACGATCTTTCTTAGGGGGATACCCTCTGTCTGTCCTGTATGGCAGGTACCAGTCGTTGTGAAGGCTATAACTGCAAGCAGATATCAAACGAGATCTCCACGAGATTTTTCCTGATCTCCTCGCGGCTGTTCCACGAACGTGAATCCCATTCCACGCCGCTTAAATCATCACCGCCGAATAAGACCTGACCTAAGACGACATCGCGGAATTTGGAAACGGCGAAAAATGCGGCGGCTTCCATCTCAACGGTCACGCAGCCTTCTGAAACCCGCAGAGCGATTTTGTCCTCTGTCTCCCGGTAAAAGGCGTCTGTCGTCCAGGTCTTTGCCTTGATATAGGCAATACTTTTTGTCTTTAGATGATGTTCAATCACACTGATCGCCTGCTGATTGCATTCGATCTCTCTTGAGGGCTCGATATAGTGGTAGGAGACACCCTCATCCCGAAC
>RZZF01000135.1 GCA_009929975.1 Clostridia bacterium | reverse complement strand
GGATCCTGAGCATCATTTTGACCGGTTCATCACAAAAGAAGACATTGAACAGATCGCGTCCTGGGGAATGGACCATGTCCGGGTTCCCTTTGACTATCCGCTGATCGAAGACGATGACAACCCCTTCCAGTATAAGGAAGCAGGCTTTATCCACCTGGACCGCTGTCTGGCCTGGTGTAAAGACGCGGGGCTTAATCTGATTCTGGATCTGCATCACGCGCCGGGCTTTTCCTTTGGTACACCTGACAAAAACACCCTGTTCAGTGACGAGACGATGCAGCAGCGTTTCATCGGAATCTGGCAGGCTTTTGCCAGGCGATATAACAATGAAGGGCAGAACATTGTCTTTGAACTGCTGAATGAAATCGTCGAGCCGGACTCGACCCGCTGGAATCAGCTGGCCAGCCGGACGATCAAGGCGATTCGGGAAATTGATACAACACACCGGATCATCGTCGGCGGCATCGACTACAATAATGTCTGGCGGCTCAGCGATATGCCGATCTTTGACGATTCCGGCATCATCTATAACTTTCACATGTATGAGCCCTTCGCCCTGACCCATCAGCATGCGGCCTGGACAATCACGCGCGATTATCCGGAAGATTTCGTCTATCCGTCCGACATCAAGCCTTACAACCGGTTCATTGAGTATGTCCTTGAACATGGCGGCCGCGAAGATTACCAGCGGCAGAAGGCCATCTGTTCACAGCTTCCGGCGATGAACGCCGACTATATCACCGCCTTCCTCCAGCCGGCCCGGGAATTCGTTGAGCAGCATGATCTGCCGCTATACTGCGGCGAATATGGTGTGATTGACGAAGCTGATTCAGCCAGTCGTGCCGCCTGGACCCGCGACATCGCTGAGTTCTGCCTGGCGCTGGGCATCGGCCGTGCCATCTGGAGCTACAAGGGGATGAACTTTACCCTGATTGATGATGACGGACAGCCGGTCAGTGATGATCTGATCCGGGCTGCCGCCTTGAAATAAACATGGATTGAGAGGTTGAAATCATGCAAACAATCGATGTCATCGGACTTGGACATGTCAGCTTTTATGTTGATGATCTGGCGAAGGCACGTGCGTTCTATCAGGAGGTTTTCGGTTTCAGGGAAATCAGTGTTTCACTGGGTGAATCAGACGGTTCAACCATGGTGTTTCTGGAGAACGGCCCTGTGACCATCGAGCTGGTTGGTTTTCACGTGCCGCCACACCGCCACGATGGCCTGATTGATCATTTATGTCTGCGGGTTGCGGACATCAAGGAAACTCAAAAACGGCTGCAGGCCTTTGGTTTCGCTGAAGGATGTGAAATCGGGCTTGATCAGGATATTTATCCGAACGGCGGCCTGTTTATGATTTTTCGTGGTCCCTGTGGCGAGCGGCTGCAGGTTGAACAGCGTCTCTGAACGGACGGCCGCCGTCTTACAGCGGTCAATCATACGGACGGGAGATCTCAACATGATCATTGACTGGATTGAAAACGCGGATATGTATATGAAGCTGGATGAGCGGATCGCTGCCGGGCTTCGCGCTTTGCAGCATCTGGAGGCGCTCGATCAGTCACCCGGCTGGCATCAGACCCCGGATGGCCTTGCTTATCTGATCCAGGAATTTGAGACGGCTGATCCCAATCATGATCTTTGGGAAACTCATCGGTATCATACGGACATCCAGTTTATTCTCTCCGGCGAAGAAGTTTTCGGGTACACCTATGCCGCGACATTGGGGCCGCGCACCCGTGAGTACGACCCGGATGATGACATCGAGTTTTTCAGCGGCAGCGGTCATTTTGTCACGCTGCTGCCCGGTATGTTCGCGATCCAGTTCCCTCATGACGCCCATCTGCCCGGCTGCCACAACGGTCAACCGGCCTGGTTGAAGCGCGGCGTGATCAAGCTGCCGTGGCCGGCGCCGGAGCAATGATCCGGCTGCCGATTATTGTTTCTTCTTACTGGTGACGAAAAGCAGTCCAGCTGCCAGAATCATCCCGGCCGCCACAACAATCCACACAACTGTCCCGGATCGCGGGCGGTCGCCTTCTCACCGGCAAACAGGTTGCGTTCACCGCCGTCATAGCGGCTGACCAGGTCGACGGTACCGTCATTCATCAGGACGGTCGTATTGCCCCCGTCATCAACCTCAATGATAAAATCCGTCCCGCGGATCCCCATAACCGCGGATGGTGTCTCCACTTCGAACTCTTCTTCACCGAACAGATTGTAAATTTCCCTGACGCCTTCATCAATCGCCACGCGGATCCGGCTCTTTTTCTCAACCACCAGTGTGTCATCCGGTATCGTGATCACGGATTGCGGCGCCATCCGGATCTCAGACCCAGTAATGCTGAACTCGGTGGCGTTCATTTCGATTTCCGCATAGCCTTTCTCGCCGGTCCGGATCGAATCACCGGCATTCAGCGACATGCCTTTACGGGCCCAGATCCACTCTTCAGAATCGGCCCGTTTGATGGACACTCTGCCGCGGACAAAGGTCAGCGCGCGGGGCAACTGTAAGCGGGACGCTTCTGTTTCTTCTGGCGGCTCTTCTTCCGGCGCGCCGCCCACTTTCTTCATCTTGAGGCTGCAATTGCCAATATAGCCATAACCAGCCTCTCCATCGATTGACGAGAAAACGATCAGCTGCGCGTTTTGCGGAATCAGGGTATCGAAGCTCTGAAACGACTCATCATAATGCGCCTCGGCCTTAATCTCATAGCCGATATTGGATATGGACGAGGTCGTGACCCGATGGTAAAACCGGAAAAAGAAGATTTCCTGATTGGTCGCAAGACCACTGTTGTCGATGAGTTCACCTTTATGATACAGCAGGAACTCTCCGTCAACTGATTTCACATCAACACGAAATGTGTGGTTGATCAGATCAGCCGGAAGACTCTCCGAATACTGATAGTCCTGCTGCTTTGCGATATTGGCATGATCAGGGTTTTCAACGGTGACAGAAAACTCATACGCTCCTTCGAGCGTCAGCAGATCACGTTCAGAAATTTCAGCATAGACAGGCTGGACAAGTAAAATGAATGAAATAATCAGAAGCAAGGCCAGTCGTTTTTTTCATGTAGCGTCTCCCCACGATAATATTTTGGATCTGTCACCCTTCAACAGACCCGTGATGTTTTTCAGTATACCAATCGAATCAAAGACTTGTAAAATACGTTTATATCATGTAGATCCCCCGGTTATTTAAACAAATCAAGAGGCCCGGTGACACCACCTGGCCTCATGACTGATCACAGCTGATCATTCAGGAAATCGTTTGATGAGCAAGCGTCCTCATTGGCCGGACTGATCTTTTTTCTTGCCACGCCCGCGAAAATCCTGATCGATCGCCTGCTTCCAGTCATCCGGCAGCCGATCGTTCTGACGGTAGCGGCTCACCGTTTCACTCATGGCTTGAAAATTGAGCGATACACCTGCGCTGTCGGCATGAAAATCCTGAGCCCGCTCAGCTTGAATGCCAAATCGTCCGGCCGTCTCAACGGCATCGATATTGGCACCAAGAAATATAAACTCCCAACCGGCTCGCTTCATCTGTTCAATCATCTGCCGGACTTGCGTCAATGTGTATTCACGGCTTGAGTTTTCTTCACCATCCGTGATAATGACAAAAAGAACCTTTTCAGGCTGCCAGTCTTCAGTGGTGTGTTTCTGCGCATTGACCATTTTATGAATCGTCTTGCCGATCGCGTCCAGCAAGGCGGTTGATCCTCCGACACAGTACTCTCTGTCGCTGATGAGCCGCACAGCCCGGATATCGATGCGATCATGCAGCAGCGTATCAGACTGGTCAAACAGGACCGTCGTCATCAGGCAGCTGCCGTCCTCCCGTCTCTGGTGTTCGATCATCGCGTTGTATCCGCCGATGGTATCGGCTTCCAGACCACCCATTGATCCACTTTTGTCGAGAATGAAAACGAGTTCGGTTAATCCTTTTTTCATGCTGATGTCCTCCTTAAGATGGTGTTGTTATCTTAAGGATAGTCTGTCGCTGCCATGCCATGGTCGCCCGTCAGGCGACAAGGGTCAGCCTCCCAGCAGTGGTTGATCGTAGCGGAAGAGAACCTCATTGATCTCAAGAATGTCATAGCGCTGATGGAGAATGAAATATTCAACTATGACATCAAACTTATGGCTGTGCGACAGGGCAAAGCCGGCTGTTTTCAGAAGAGTCTCAGTTTCATCAAGTGTCAGTTCCATGGCAATCGCCAGCGCGATGATGGTTCGCTTGCCCGGCATATAGTCTTTAACCGTTCTGATTTTTGAAAAGTGCTTGCGATCAAGGTTCGCTCGTTTGTAGACTTCTACATCCGTCTTTCCTTTTCTGTCAATCAAGCGAAACAGGGTCAGGGCCAATGGTTCATCCAGCTGCCCGATCAGATCATCCAACGGCTCAGCGAGCTCTCTGGCAGCCTCCATCGGCCTGGCGTCCTCTTCAATCTGGAGGTTGAAAGCCTGAAGCCGCCGGGCTCGGCGGTCCTGGCGCCGTTCAATATAATTCGCGTCAATATAGCGTTCGATCGCACCGCTCAACTGCTCGCTGACAGCGACCGCGTCCCGGTCAAATACCACCAGCCAGATCGTCATCTCCTGTTCTGCCAGAAAATCACGGATCGCCTGCGTCGCGACCTGCAGGGCCCGTTTCTTCGGATACCCGTAAATACCGCTGGAGATCAAGGGGAAGGCAATGCTGTCGCAGTGATGCTGCGCAGCCAACTGCAAGCTGTTAAGGTAGCAGGCACGGAGCAGTTCATCTTCTCCCTGTAGTCCACCGGACCAGACCGGTCCGGCCGTATGGATAACCCATCTGGCCGGCAGACGGAAACCCGGTGTCATGACGGCTTCACCGATCCGAATCGGGGCTGTTTGGTTGCAGGCTGCCTGCAATTCAGCGGCACCGGCCGCCTTGAAGATAGCGCCACATACTCCGCCGCCCATCTGAAGCTGTGGATTAGCGGCGTTTACGATGGCATCGGTTGTCATTCTGGTGATATCCTGACGGATAATGCTAAACGGCATGCTTCACCTCTTTGTTGGGACTGATTTTTATCCTTCTCCCATCATAGCCCGTGCGGTTTCCAAGGCTCTGACAAAGCTTTTCGTTGACGCGATCCCCTGGTATGCGATATCAAACGCCGTCCCGTGATCGACCGATGTGCGGATCAGATCAAGGCCGAGTGTCACATTGACACCGCCATCAAAATCGAGCAGTTTCATCGGGATATGTCCCTGATCATGATACATACAGACCACCGCGTCATATTCACCGTGTACAGCTTTGAGAAACACGGTATCCGGCGCGATCGGTCCGGTACACTGAATACCTTCTTGCCTGGCTCTATTGACAGCTGGTATGATCGACTGCAGTTCCTCATCACCGAACGCGCCATTTTCACCGGCATGTGGATTCAGCCCGGCAACCGCGATCTTCGGTGCCGGCATCAGACGGCGCAGAGCCTGATCGGTCAGGCGGATCACATCAACAACCCGCTGTGT
>RZZF01000458.1 GCA_009929975.1 Clostridia bacterium | reverse complement strand
CCTGGATTTCGGTAACAGCATCAACTTCAACCTGGTGGGCAGCGCCGGCTGGACTGCGGTCTACGATGCGTGGATCGATACCGCCGACGATATCGACCCGGGTGACATCACCCCGCCGGTCCTGGTGAACACCTACCCGGGCAACGGCGACACCGACGTGCCCGTGGATGCGGACATCGTTCTGACCTATGACGAAGCGGTTCAGGCCGGTACCGGTGCCATCCGCGTGTTCAACGCAGCCGACGACACCCTGGTGGAAAGCGTCGCCATCGGCAACGCGGTAATCGACGGCAACACCGTGACCGTGGATCTGACCGCTGATCTGGCCGAAGGCGCGGAATACTATGTACGGGTCCAGGCCGGTGCCATTAAAGACGTGTTCGGCAATGCCACCACCACGGCCTCTGTGTTCGGTTTCGCCACTGAAGGTGACCCCGGTCCCCAGGATGTGGTTGTGGAAGCAACGGCTGCATGGGATGCCGATGGTATCCTGGAATATATTGCGGATGCGGATGACTATCGCGACGAAGATGCGGCCGTGATTTTTGAACTGAGTACGGAAGCCGGCGGCACCCCGCTGGCAGCCGACATCATCATCGCCAACTTCACCGCAGGTGATGTGCTGGATATCAGCGGTGCGGACGACAATGTCCGCGTGATCGATAACGTCACCATCGACGGGACCGACCTGATCATCGATCTGATGACCGATCCCGGTTTCTTCGGACTTCCGGTCTGGGCCATCACGTTTACCGACATCGATGCCGCTGTGGTCGATGCGCTCGACCCGCTGGATCTTATCGGAAGTGTGGAAGACGCTGACTGGCTGATCATCTAAAAGTGGTTGTTGTGATGCTTTATTGACTTCATAACTGAACGGTTACCTGCAACGGAAAGACTGTTGCAGGTAACCGAACCAAATCAAAGGGAGATATCTGTGTCGGAAAACAAAGCATTGTACATAAACACATTTATGGAAACCCTGGCAGGTGAGGATGTCGAGTTGAATGCAAGACTTCAGGAGAAGTTTGCCGAAGTCCTGTTGAGACGGCTCGATGAAGATGAAGACGGGAACATCACCCACAAAAGCAATTTTGAAGTCCTTGCAAAAG
>RZZF01000457.1 GCA_009929975.1 Clostridia bacterium | reverse complement strand
ATATTACGTCGGGCAGGATCTACTGGTCGGTCATTCATAAGGAACGCCGCGGCGATTATCAGGGCGGTACGGTTCAGGTGATTCCCCATATTACCAATGAAATCAAGGAAAACATCCAGAACGGGAAAAGTGGCTATGATGTCGCGCTGATTGAAATCGGCGGTACGATCGGTGACATTGAAGGGCTGCCGATTATTGAAGCGACACGCCAGTTCGCGGCGGATGTCGGGCGGGAAAACTGCCTGTTCATTCATGTGACGCTGATTCCATATCTTTCGGCTTCACAGGAACAGAAAACCAAGCCGACGCAGCATAGTGTCAAGGATCTGCTCAGCCTGGGCATCCAGCCGGATATCATCATCTGTCGTTCGGAGACCCCGATCAGCCAGGAACTGAAAAGCAAAATCGCGCTGTTCTGCAATGTTCCGCATGAATGCGTCATTGAAAATCTTGACTTGCCGCTGCTGTATTCGGTCCCGCTGGCACTGGAGAAAGAAGGCCTGGCAGACATTGTCTGCCGCCGCTTTCAGCTGACATTCCAGAAACCGGATCTTTCAGCCTGGCAGTATATGGTTGACGCGCTGCAGCACCCGCGGCAGCAGGTCAGGATCGCGTTGGTCGGGAAATATGCCAGTCTGCATGACTCTTATCTCAGCATTGTCGAAGCCCTGACGCATGGCGGGATCGGGACGCGAACCGGTGTTGAGATTGGCTGGATCGACTCGGATGAACTGGCTGACAGCGACCCGGCTGCACTGCTGTCCGGATTCGACGGGATTCTCGTTCCGGGTGGCTTCGGCAGCCGCGGGATCGAGGGAAAAGTGCAGGCAGCCCGTTATGCCCGTGAAGAGAAAATCCCGTTTTTCGGTATCTGCCTGGGCATGCAGATCGCGATCGTGGAGTATGCCCGCCACGTCATCGGCCTGACGCAGGCCCACAGCACGGAGTTTGCGGCGGAACCCAACACGAATGTTTGTCCCGTGTGCCTGGGTTTTCCGGGGTCTTTGCCCGTGTTGAATAAAAAGGCGATAGATTACACGATTAAAACCTGCCTGGCGCTGGAATGTGAAATTCCTGAACAGAGCAGGTTCGCAAGAAAAAATTATTATTATCC
>RZZF01000456.1 GCA_009929975.1 Clostridia bacterium | reverse complement strand
CAGCTCCATGACCCGATCGGTGACGTCATCGTTGCGGTAGTCAATCGCGTAATCAGCACCCAGTTCAAGTACCAGCTGGTTATTCTGCGGCGAACAGGTTGTCATGACCGTAAGTCCGGCCAGATGAGCCAATTGGATGGCGAAACCGCCGACACCGCCTGCTCCGCCGTGAATCAGAATGCTGCGCATTCCGGCCATGCTGATTTTTCGCTTAACGGCCTGGTAGGCCGTCATTCCGGCACAGGGCAGGGCCGCGGCCTCAATGAATGAGAGCCCTCGCGGCAGTCGGGCTGTGGTCTGCGCGGTTGTGATCGCGTATTCAGCAAATACACCGGGCTGTGACAGATCACCATGGAAGAACACTTCATCACCAACCGCCCAGCCGCCGGCCTGCTCGCCAACCGCGTCAATGACCCCGGCGGCGTCCAGTCCTGGGATGAACGGATAGATCCAGTCGGGGTGGCCGGCCGCGACCAGTTTATAGTCAACCGGGTTCAGCGAGGCCGCGTGTACCCGGACCCGGATCTCCCCGGGACCGGGGTCCGGGCGTTTCATTTCCTTTTCATATAAGTCGGCCGGCTTGCCCGGCCGGTCCAGAACAATCGCTCTCATCGTCCAGCCTCCTCTATTATTTCCTGATTCTACTTTATCATAGACCGCCGGATGGATCATCGGCTGCCTGAAAAAAGGCGGACGAAAAGGGAAGACGATCCGGGCTCTGATTGTTATTTGCCGGCAGGCCGGATACAATAAATGTGGTTGCAAAATCACCGCCGCAAACAGAAAGGATGTGCCATATGGCAGACAGAGAAACACCACGTGACCGTATCAACACTTATGGAGCACCGTCCCAGCTGAGGATCACCGATCTGCGCCTGACTGAGATCGAGTCTTCCTCCATGCGCTGTATTCTGCTGAAAATCGAAACCAATCAGGGCCTGGTCGGTCTTGGTGAAGTGCGTGATGGTGCCAGCCCGTCCTATGCGGCCATGCTGAAAAGTCGGCTGGTGGGCGAAAACCCCTGTGAAGTGGAGCGTCTGTTCCGGCGTATCCGTCAGTTCGGCGGACCGTCACGACAGGGCGGTGGTGTCAGCGGTATCGAAATCGCACTCTGGGA
>RZZF01000003.1 GCA_009929975.1 Clostridia bacterium | reverse complement strand
CCGCACCGTCGAGAACACGCAGTGAGCGCTCAACCTCGACCGTGAAGTCAACATGTCCGGGCGTATCGATGATGTTGACGCGCATACCTCTCCATTGAGCGGTTGTCGCAGCAGAGGTGATCGTGATTCCACGCTCCTGCTCCTGCTCCATCCAGTCCATGGTGGCAGCGCCTTCATGCGTTTCGCCGATTTTGTGGATTCTTCCCGTATAGTAAAGAATCCGCTCTGTCGTCGTCGTCTTTCCAGCATCAATATGGGCCATAATGCCGATATTTCGCGTATTTTCCAGCGAAAATTCTCTGGGCATTCAGTTTATTCCTCCCTGAAGTTACCAGCGATAATGAGCAAACGCACGGTTGGCGTCTGCCATACGATGAATGTCTTCTTTCTTTTTGTAAGCTCCGCCGTTCTCATTGAACGCGTCAAAGATCTCATTGGCCAGACGCTCGCGCATGGTCCGTTCATTACGGGCGCGTGCGGCAGTGACCAGCCAGCGGAGACCCAGCGTCTGACGCCGCTCCGGACGGACTTCGATCGGAACCTGGTAGTTGGAACCACCGACGCGGCGTGCTTTTACCTCCAGCACGGGCATGATGTTTTCCAGAGCCTTGTTAAAGACTTCCAGGGCATCCTGTCCAGTCCGCTCCTTGACGATGTCAAAAGCGTCGTAGCAAATTTTCTGCGCGACTCCCTTTTTACCGTCCAGCATGATGTTGTTGACCAGTTTGGTCACACGGATATCATGGTAAATCGGATCAGGGAGCACTTCTCTTTTCGGGACATGGCCTTTTCTTGGCACTTGTCTTCCCTCCTCTCATGATAATGCGGGCAGTATCTGCCCGATACCATAGGTACTCACGTTTTGGACCGTGTCAGCGCAGCCATGTCATATAACCAGAGGATCATATGACAGTGTACTGATAACGATTAAGTCCAACCAGACTACCCAAGCTTATTTGACTTTGGCAGCCTTCGGTCGTTTCGCTCCATACTTGGAACGTCCCTGCATCCGGTTAGCTACACCTGCCGTATCGAGTGTTCCGCGGACGACGTGATAACGTACGCCCGGCAGATCTTTCACTCTGCCGCCTCGGATGAGAACAACCGAGTGCTCCTGCAGGTTGTGTCCGATTCCAGGTATGTAGGCATACACCTCATACTGATTGGTCAGACGGACACGGGCGACTTTGCGTAGTGCTGAATTCGGTTTCTTCGGCGTTGTTGTTTTAACGACCGTGCAGACTCCGCGTTTCTGCGGTGAATTCTGTTCGGTCTCCTGCCGCTTCTGAGTATTCAGATTAACCTGCAGGGCCGGAGAATTCGACTTGCCTTTTTTCGTCGATCTTCCCGCTTTTACCAGTTGGTTGAACGTCGGCATCAATACACCTCCTTTCGTATCAATCTGCCTCTCTTCACGCGTCTTGGCGATTGCCATACGCTACATAAAAAGACCCCCTGTGGGGTTTCAGGCAACTCAGTATATCACCGTTTCACTGTCTTGTAAATAAATAATTCCCTGACGGCAGGTCCCGTGGTGATTTTTGGTACATTTCACTGCGTCGGTCTGCCAAGGAAGAAAACAATCGCGACATAATGACAAAACGCGCCGCCCATGACGAAAAAATGCCAGACCAGATGCGAATACCGCCAGCGCTGCGCGAAAAAGATCAGACCTGATGTATAGAAGAGACCGCCGGCGATGATCAACCCAACATTCGCCGGCCGGGCGGCCCGCAAAAACAGCGGCATGCACAGAACGATGCCCCAGCCCATTCCCAGATACATCAGGATTGAGATGATCCAGGTGAGCCGGTTACGGCGAAATCCAACGGCCTTGAACAAGATGCCGGCCAGAACCAGCAGCCATTCAGCGGCGAACAGCAGCCAGCCGGCCGTTCCGCCGATCACGGTCAGCGCGATTGGTGTATAGGAGCCGGCGATGGCCAGAAAAATCGCCATATGATCCAACTGGTTCCAGAATCGCTTGCTGCTGTGATCGGCCGGCAGAATGTGGTAGACGGCGGATGCTGTAAACATCAAAACCAGGCAGAGAATAAAGACAAGGACTGATAGGCCGGCAGGCCAGAGATCCAGATCAGGCTGGCGCAGCAGATAACCGAGGGCGGTTGGCAGGGAAAGCAGCAGGAACAGCGCGGACACGCCGTGGGTCAGCGCGTTCGCCTTTTCTTCCGCCCGGCTCAGCGGGTATTGCGGTGTCACTTTGTCTGACGGCATTCATCTGCCTTTCCGCCCGTCTGCTGATCCTCTGATCAGGCCGTGAGCACTCCAGAGTCTATCATATCCGCTGCAGAGCAACAAGCCGCCACCGCTGAAACCGAGGTTTCCACAGACCCATTCCTGCGCTATAATGAGCGATACGAGAGGAGGTGGAAAACAGGCTCCGACCGGCAGCGGAGACTTCCGTGAACAGTCTGTTTTCAGTCAGAAATATGAAAGTCATCAAAATTGAGGTTTGCGCGGGAACCCACTGTACCATGCTGGGCTCTTCAGACATCATGGATGCCATCGCCGGATTGAATGATGAAGGCCAGCTGCTCTGTCCGGATTGCCAGCTTGAGATCGTCCCGATTCCCTGCACCGGCGACTGTGATCACGGGCGGCTGTCCCCGATTGTCCGGATCAATGGTGAGCAGTTGAATCAGGCCGACAGCGCGACCGTCATGGCGCGAATCATGACAATGGCCGGAAATGACGGCCGGAAAGGCTGAATCATGCGTGGGATTTTTACTCCGATTACCAAAATCCGCCGCCAGGTCTTTACGGAGATTGCCCGCTTCGCCTATGAGCGTCCATTAGTCAGCCGCGATTTCAGCGTGCTGGATGAAGCCCCTTACCGGATTATCCCCGGCGAGGTCCCGCAATACCGGGAGAGCGTCTTCAAGGAACGGGCGATCGTGCGGGAACGGCTGCGGCTTGCCATGGGACTACCGATGCGGCCGGCCAGCGAGCATCAGCCATTCACACGCGATATGGAGACGGCGTGCAGCGCGAATTACCAGATCCGTGAACCGCTCGTCCAGGTGATTCCCTTTGCCTGTGAATCCTGCCCGACCGACCGCTTCCAGGTCACAGACAACTGCCGCAGATGCCTGGCCCATCCCTGTTCCATTGTCTGCCCGGTCAAGGCGATCACCATCGAAAAGAGCGGCGCGGTGATCAATCAGGATCTGTGCATCAAATGCGGCCGTTGTGTTGAAGCCTGCCCCTACCATGCGATTATCCGCTTCGGACGGCCCTGCGCCGAAGCCTGCGGAGCCAATGCCATCGACAGCGATGAGCTCGGCCGGGCGGTCATCAATCAGGATAACTGTGTCGCCTGCGGTCTTTGTATGGTCAGCTGTCCTTTCGCGGCGATTTCTGACAAATCTGAAATTCTCCAGATCGTTTCGGCGATCCGGGAAGGGCGTCCGGTCTACGCGGAAATCGCGCCGTCTTTTGTCGGCCAGTTCGGTCCACTGGCCAAACCCGGACAGATTCTTGCCGGCATCCTCGCCCTGGGTTTCCGCGATGTGGTTGAAGTCGGGCTCGGTGCTGATCTCGGTTCTCTGCATGAAGCCGATATTTTTCTGGAGCGGGTTCCCGAAAAGCAACGTTTCCTGGGGACCAGCTGCTGTCCCTCCTGGGAGGACTTTGCCCGGAAAACGGCACCCGATCTGGATGCCTGTATTGCCAGCGCGCACACACCGATGGTCGCGACCGCGATTCATATCAAGCAGCAGGACCCGCAGGCCCGTGTTGTCTTCATCGGGCCCTGTGTCGCGAAAAAACGTGAAGCGCTGGAGCCGGATGTTCAGCCCTATGTTGACTATGTCCTGACGTTTGAAGAGCTGATGGGCATGTTCAGCGCCCACTCGATCGAACTGACCGATATGGACGAACTGCCCTTCACCGATTCGGCATCACGTGACGGCCGTGGCTACGCGGTCGCCGGCGGTGTTGCCGATGCCATTCGCCATACCATTGAACGCAGGCATCCGGGACATGCTGTTCCGGTCATGAAGGCTGACAGTCTGCAAGACTGCCGCAAGATGCTGCTGCTCGCGCGGGCCGGCAAGGCGGACGGGCACCTGCTGGAGGGTATGGCCTGTCCGGGAGGCTGTATCGGAGGTCCCGGCACACTGAGCCAGATCAACCGGTCCGGCAAGGCGGTCCAGGCTTTCTCGGAAAAATCACCTTACCGCGACGCGACTGAAAATCCCCGGATAGCAGCCTCGTCAGATGAAGCGCCGCACTGAGGCTGAAGATCATATTTCTCATCACTTGTTACGGCATAAATGGCATGAATACGCTATAATACTTAATGGCAAACAATAAATGACCCGATAAAGGGACAAGGAGGCACTACCATGCTACAGGAACTGATGATTATTGACGTGACCGCCCGTGAGATCATTGACTCGCGCGGCAACCCGACCGTTGAGGCCGATGTCTATCTGGAAGATGGCACCGTCGGCCGTGCGGCCGTACCTTCAGGTGCGTCAACCGGCGCGTTTGAAGCGGTTGAACTGCGTGATGAAGATCCCGGCCGTTATCTGGGCAAAGGCGTTCAGAAAGCTGTCCGCCATATCAATGAACTGATCTCGCCTGAACTGATCGGTTTCAATGTTTATGACCAATACGGGCTGGACACCATGCTGATTGAGCTCGACGGAACCGAAAACAAAGGCAAGCTCGGCGCCAACGCCCTGCTGGCCGTCTCACTGGCCGCGGCGAAAGCCGCAGCGGAAAGCCTGGGGCAGGATCTGTTCCAGTACCTCGGCGGTGTCAACGCTCACATCCTGCCCGTTCCGATGATGAACATCATCAACGGCGGCAAGCACGCTGACAACAGCATCAACCTGCAGGAATTCATGATCATGCCGGCGGGTGCCAGTACCTTCCGCGAAGGACTGCAATGGAGCATCGAAGTCTTCCATACCCTGAAAAAACTGCTGCAGAGCAAGGGCTACGCGACCGCCGTCGGTGACGAAGGCGGATTTGCTCCGAACTTCGAGAGCGATGAGCAGGCTCTGGAATTCATTGTTGAAGCCATCAAGAAAGCCGGTTTCCGTCCGGGTGACGATTTTGTCATCGCAATGGACGCGGCCGCGACCGAACTGTATGAAGAAGCCGCCAAAGCCGGCAAACCGGGCCAGTATCTGTTCTGGAAAGCCGGTGTCTACAAGACGCGTGACGAAATGGTTGATTTCTGGGCCGATCTGGCCGAGCGCTACCCGATCATCTCACTCGAAGATGGTCTGGCCGAAGATGACTGGGAAGGCTGGGCGCTGCTCAATGAGAAACTGGGCGACAAGCTTCAGCTGGTCGGCGACGATCTGTTCGTCACCAACACCACCCGTATCCAGAAAGGCATCGATGAGAAAGTCGCCAATTCCGTGCTGATCAAACTGAATCAGATCGGTACGCTGACCGAAACCATGCAGGCCGTTGAGATGAGCATGCGGACCGGCTGGACCGCGATTCTCTCACATCGTTCAGGCGAAACCGAAGATGTCACCATCGCTGATCTGGTCGTCGCGATGAACGCGGGACAGATCAAGACAGGCGCGCCGTCGAGAACCGATCGTGTCGCCAAGTACAATCAGCTGCTGCGGATTGAAGAGACCCTGGGCGATGCCGCCGCTTATGCCGGCTGGAGCGCGTTCAAAGTCAAACAGTAATCAGCCGATGGCTGAGGCCAGAGCCGCCAGCCGCTGCAGCGCAGCGGTGAGAGCGGCTTCAGGCAAAGCGAAATTGAGCCGTTCAAACGGACGGCCATGATCACCAAACCAGGAGCCGGGCGACATAAACAGCCCGGCTTCTTTTTTTAACTTGTTTTGCCGTTCAGCTTCAGTCAGAGGCCAGCCGCTGAAATCCAGCCAGGCCAGATACGATCCTTCCGGCAGCAGACACCGGACCGGGGCTGCCAATCGCTCCAACGCGTTTCCAAGCTGCTGTCGATTGGCAGTCAGCCGGTGGATCAGCGCATCGTACCACTCATCCGCCGATGTATAGGCGATTTCGCAGGCCAGTGCCGCCACTGTCGATGAACCGCCGGCGCCGGACCGTTGTATCGCCTGTTCCACTCGCCGTCGAAGAAGGGCATCCACGATGATCAGATTGGCGATGCCCAGTCCGGCCAGATTAAACGTTTTGCCGGGCGAAGTGGCAATGATGGCGCGTTCGGCCAGTTCCGGACAGGCCCGCAGCAGAACATGATGCCGGTTCGGCGCGTAGACCAGATCATGGTGAATCTCGTCGGAAAGGACCATCAGATCGTGCCGGATACAGATCCGGGCCAGTTCACGCAGTTCCGCCTCGTGCCAGACACGTCCGACAGGGTTGTGCGGACTGCAGAATATCAGCAATTTGCAGCGCGGATCGGCGGCTTTTTGTTCCAGATCAGCAAAGTTGATGGTGTAGTGGCCGTCGGACGCCTGCAGAGGGTTTTCAACCACCGTTCGGCCGGTCCGCTGAATCGCCGTCCGGAACGGCTGATACACCGGCGTCTGGATGATCACGCCATCACCGGGATCGGTCAGCGCTTCAATAACGGGGTAAAGCGAGTAGACAACGCCCGGTACCCGGACCAGCCATTCGGGGTCAACCGCAAAGTCATGACGGCGTTTCATCCACCCGGTTACCGCCTGAGTATAGGATTCCCTTTGCCGGTGATAGCCGTAAATGCCGCTCTGTGCCTGCTCGATCAGGCCGTCTCGAATGGTCGGCGCAATCCAAAAATCCATATCAGCGACTGAAAGCGGGAAGGCCGTCGGATCATCACGCCAGCGGGGATCCTTCTCCAGTTCCTGCCATTTTGCCGCTGCCTGACCGATCCGGCGGGTCATCGGGTTGAAGCACTGTTCCAATCGGTAGGATTCTGAAAAAACGCGTTGCTGCTGCATCTTAAAAACTCCTCATGTCAGAGCAGGCAGCCGGTTAAATAACCAGCTGCCTGCAGATTGCATCAATTGTAAAAGTAATCAGTCAAAAAAGACCGGTTGACCTGTTTTCGCTGACTCATAAATGGCTTCGAGAAGCTGGGTCACGACATAGGCCTGTTCCGGCAAGACCACGGGATCTGTATCGTCTTCAATCGCCTTATAGAACCGGTACGCTTCCAGATCCTGCGGTTTCTGGGCTTCACCGTCAAAAAACGCCACACCGCCGGCATCCAGATCCGGTTTCATGACATACGTCCGACTGTGCAGTTCTCCGTTGATCCGCAGACCATCTTTCATATCAGCGCCGGCTTCTGTTCCGCACAGGGTGGTTTTCGCTTCATCAACATCCAGTGTGTTCAGAGCCCAGCTGGCCTCCAGCATAATGGTCGCGCCGTTTTTCATTGTAATAAAGCCGAACGCGGAATCCTCCACCGTGAATTCTTTCGGGTCCCACGGACCGAACGCGTTCGCCGCGTTCTCCCGATCAGCCAGTTTGCGGTAGGTCGTTCCCATCACGGAACGGGGTTCATAATTATTCATTTCCCAGAGCGTCAAATCCAGCGCATGGGTACCGATGTCGATCAGCGGGCCGCCGCCCTGCTCTTCTTCATTGAGAAAGACACCCCATGTCGGAACCGCGCGTCTGCGGATGGCGTGGGCCTTGGCATAATAAATTTCACCCAGACGGCCTTCTTCCACCATCTGTTTAAGCAGGCGTGAGTCGCTGCGATGACGGCTCTGATAACCGATCGTCAGCTTCTTGCCGGTCCGTTTCGCTGCCTCCACCATCGCCTTCGCTTCCGCCGCCGTCTTGGCCATCGGCTTTTCACACATGACATGCTTGCCGGCTTCCAGTGCCGCGATCGTAATCGGAGCATGTGATTTATTGGGGGTCAGAACATGAATCACGTCAAGGTCAGGCAGCGCAGCCAGTTCCAGATAATCCTCAAACACCCGGGCGTCCCCTGTCCCGTATTGAGCCGCTGCTTTTTCGGCACGTTCACGAATGATATCGCAGAACGCAACGATCTCTACATTCTTCAGTTTGCTTAATGCCGGTAGATGCTTATTTTCAGCGATGCCTCCGCAACCGACAATGCCAACGCGAAATTTCTTCTCAGCCATCGTATCTCTCCTTCTCTGCCCTTTCGGCCATCCAATCAAATATCGTTCAGCCCCATCTCGCGCAGTGTCGCGCGGATATGCCGGCTGCTCATCGCGATGCTCTCAAACGGATCACGAATGAAGGCTTCCTGTTCAACGATCAACCCTCTGTCCAGTTGTCCCTGTTTTTCAACAAAATCAAAGATCGCCCGGAAATCAATCATGCCCTGACCAACTTCCACATTGATATCTTCACCCTTCATCCCGGCATAATTCTCGTTGATATCCTTGCAGTGGACCGGTCCGGCCCGCTCAGCCAGCTTTGTCAGATACGCCACCGGATCAACATCGGCATACTGTGCCCAGCAAAGATCAAGTTCAGCATACACTTGTCCCGGTTTCGTCAGTTCCATCAGCCAGTCGAGCAGGAACCGCCCTTCGACAACCGCGAATTCACTGGAATGATTGTGGTAGGCCACGCGGATCCCGTAGGGCTCCAGGGCCACAGCGGTCCGGGTGAGCAGATCAGCCAGATCACGGCAGTCATCCACCGTCTTGAGCGGATAGCCCGGGCAGACCACCCATTGCAGTCCCAGGGCCCTGCTGTCTTTCACGACATCCGGCAGATGATCACGCAGCTGCTGCCAACCGATATGGGACGAATGGCCTTTCAGACCGATCCGGTCCAGTTCTGCGCGCAGATCAGTCGCGTCCAGTCCGCCGTACCCGGCAAATTCCACACAATCATAGCCGGCCGCCTTCACTTTTTCCAAAGATCCAATGAAATCTTTCTCCATCGCCTCACGGATGGAATAAAGCTGTAAACCAATCGGTACCGTCATCTCTGACACCTCATTTCCCTTTTTGCAGGCACCTGCCCACAGGAACCCGCGCGCTTCTGTTTTGAACTTAACAAATCAATCCGGGACGGTCAAGCGATGATCAGGCCCGCCAGTCCGGATCAAGCGCATCCGGCCGGTCAAAGCGGCTCGACATCAGGTAGTGGCTGCCGGTATCAGCGGCCAGATGAATGCCATGCATGGTTTCCAGAACATGCAGCGCCAGTTCACCGCCAGCCCGCGGCCGGCCATCGCCCCGGGCCAGACAGGCCGCCATATCCGCGACGCCGAGACCGCGGCTGTTTTCAGCATAGGGGCGTTCGATTGTGATCGTCTGCCAGTCATCGGAGCCGGCACGGCGCAGGCGGACGGGCCCACCGAAGGTGTTGGGATCGGGTACGGATAAGGTTCCCTCACTGCCGTAAATTTCTATGAACGGCAGATTCGCGTGCCAGACATCAAAGCTGGTCAGGATCGTCGCGATCGCGCCACATTCAAGTTCAAGGATACCGGTGACATGGGTCGGCACCTCGACGTCAATCACTGTGCCATTCTGCGGTTGGCTGGTGATCGTCCGCTGCGCGAACGAGATTGCCGTGCTGCCGGTCACCCGACGGGCCGGTCCGAGCAGCGAGTAAAGAGCCGTCAGATAATAAGGTCCCATATCAAACATCGGACCGCCGCCCTTCTGGTAATAAAAAGTCGGCGCGGGATGCCAGCTTTCATGTCCGTGACAGGTCATGAAGGCGGTGGCGCCGATTGGCCGTCCGATCACGCCCTGGTCGATCAGGTCGCGGCAGGTCTGCAGGCCGGCCCCGAGGAAAGTATCCGGCGCTCCGCCGATCAGCCGGTTCTTCTCTCCGGCCAGGCGGACCAGTTCACGGCCATCATCCAGTTCGATCGACAGGGGCTTTTCCACATAGACATGGTGGCCGGCCAGCAAGGCCCGCCGGCAGATATCCGCATGCCCGGCCGGTGTTGTCAAATTAAGAATGATGTCGATTTCCGGATCAGCCAGGAGTTCGTCTGTTGTCAGTACCCGCTCAACACCATATCTCGCGGCCTGAGCGGCTGCCGCCTCCGGCCGCAGATCCGCCACGGCACTGACCGTGACCGAATTGAACCGCTGAAGATTCTCCAGATAGATTCCACTGATATTGCCACATCCGATTACGCCTATTTTTGTTATTTCCATACACTAATCCTCTGCATTTCGTTCGGCCTGACGGCCGCCTCAAGCTACGCGTCGAGAAACACCGACAGATTCAAGTTTTTGCTGATCGCCAGTTCACGGCCTTCTGCCGCCCAGAGAAACCCTCGCCGCATCAGTTCCAGCGGTTCATAGGCATCAAAAATATCAGCATGATGACCCAGCGAATTATAGAAAACCCGACCATGGCCCCAGCGTTTCGTCCAGACAACCGGAACGGCACAGGCCGGGTTGCTCATGTGGAAACCGCGTACGGACGGATTGGGAAATGTGGTTGTCGCCAGCACCTCGACCACCGGGTCGACATGGACATAATATTGTTCACTGACGACCGAAAAGTCTGTCAGGCCTTCGGTGATCGGATTCGATACTGAGCGGATATTGACAACATAAGGCGTGCCATCATTGCCCGGATGAGCCACCCACTGTCCGCCGGTCATGAACTGCCAGTTGACATCCTGCCGGAACGAATCGCACATGCCGCCATGGCAGCCGGCCAGACCGACTCCGGACGCGACCGCCAGGCTGGCAGCCTCCGATTGCTCGGCTGTAATCTCGCCCATCGTCCACGCAGGGACCAGCAGGTGAAGTGACTGCATCAGTTCCTTGTCGAGCAGTGTATCCAGTGTGTCGGATATCTGAACTGAAAAGCCTTCCTCCCGCAGCACTCTGGCAAAAACTTCAGAGACCTGGACTGGCTCGTGGCCATCCCAACCACCTTGAATAATCAGGGCTTTACGCATAATCCCACCATCCTTTCAGCGATGCATCAGATATCACATCGCCATCTTCTACGATCATACCTTGTTGATTCTGCGAATGCCAGCCCGATCGGCCATCCGGCCGGTAAAACATCAACCCGCAGTTGTCTCACGCATTCTTATACGATATTCTATGTCTGATGCCTTGTAACACGATGACTTCATGTCCAGACAGAATGAAAGGCGGCCATCATGAGACTTGAAATCAAAGCACTCAGCAAAAGTTTTGGAACCAACCTGGTTCTGAAGAATCTGAATTTCACCGCCGACAGCGGAGCCGCGCTCGGCCTGCTCGGCAGAAACGGTGCCGGCAAAACAACCACCATCCGTATCATCATGCAGGTGTTCCCACCTGACAGCGGCCAGGTGCTTCTCGACGGCCAGCCGCTTCGGACAGAGACGATGTCGATCGGCTATCTGCCTGAAGAAAAAGGGCTATACCCGAAATTCAAGATCGGCCACCAGCTCGTCTATCTCGGCCGACTGCGCGGTCTGAGCCGGTCAGAGGCCGTCACGGCGGTTCGCTACTGGCTTGACCGCCTGTCACTGGCCGATGCCTGGGATAAGAAACTGGAAACCCTGAGCAAAGGCAATCAGCAGAAAATTCAGCTGGCACTGGCACTGATCGCGGACCCGCGGATCGTCATTCTTGATGAACCGTTCAGCGGACTCGATCCCGTGAACGCGCAGCTTCTGAAAACCATTGTCCGTGAGCAGGTCGCGGCCGGTAAAATTGTTCTTTTCTCCAGCCATCAGATGAGTTATGTTGAACAGTTCTGTGATCGTGTCGCGCTGCTGAATGACGGTGAAATCGTTCTGGAGGGCGATCTGCGGGCGATCAAACGGGAGCATGCCCGCAACCGGCTCCTGTTGACATTGGCCGGTGGCGCGGCCCGGACGTTTGAACAGATTGATACACTGCTCAGCCGGCAACCAACGCTGCGCCAGCACATCCAGCGCCTGGAACCAGACAGCGAAGGCTGCCTGATCCATCTGACCGATCAGGGCAGCCGATCTGAAATTCTGAAGCAGCTCAGCGAACAGGGTTATGATATTGAGCAATTTCGTATCGCCGAACCGACACTGGAACAGATTTTTGTCGAGAGAGTAGGTGAAACGCATGATTAAGCAGCAGTTTTTTACCGTCATGGGTTTTGAGTTCATGACGTTTATGCGCAACAAAGTTTATATTGGCATTACCATTTTCATTGTCATTCTTCTTGCGCTCGGACTCAGCGCACCACGGCTGGTCGATACGGCGAAGGATCTCGGTTTTGGCGGTGATCCGGCAGCTGACGACCCCAGCCGGACCATTTATGTGTTGAATCAAAGCGGGTATGAGGATCTTTATGGCGCGCTGACCGCCGGACTGCCGGAAGAACGATGGTCGGCAGGTGAACCGGAGCAGCGTGAAGCTTATCTTGATAGGGTCGCGGAAAAAGAAGCACTGGCCGTGCTGGAAATCGAATCCGACGCGTCGCTGGTCTGGACGGAGTATCGCATCAGCAACTCCGGACTGGCGGCAATGGCCAGCCAGATTTTGACCCGCCAGCTGCAAAGCATGGCCCTGTCAGAACAGGGACTGAGCGAAACAGCCATTCAGCAGGTTCTGACGCCGCCGGCCATGACAACCCATGAGCTGGTGGAAGAAATGGGAAAATCAATGGAGCAGACCTATTTTTATACCTATCTGCTGCTTTTCCTGTTGTACATGACCGTCATGATGTATGGCCAGCTGGTGGCTTCTTCGGTCGCTTCGGAGAAAAGCAACCGTTCCATGGAAATGCTGATCACATCAGCCCGGCCGCTCAGCCTGATGTTCGGCAAGGTCATCGGTTCCGGGCTGGCCGGTCTGGCTCAGATCGCGGTGTTTTTAGTTTCTGCCGCCGGCTTCTATGCGCTCAATCAGGATAGCTGGGCGGACATCCCCTTTATCCGTTCCATCTTCGACATGCCGCCGCATATTATCGTCTATACGATCTTTTTCTATCTGGCCGGTTATTTCATGTACGCCTTTCTCTATGGCGCGCTGGGATCCCTGGCCAGCCGGATTGAGGATATCAATACCAGCATCATGCCGATCATGCTGATTATCATGGCCGCCATGTTTGTCTCGATTTTCGGCATGATCTCACCGGAGGCCGGCTGGCTGGCCGTCTTTTCCTTTGTTCCTTTCTTCTCGCCGATGGCCATGTTTGTCCGAATCGCCATGACTCAGGTGCCCGGCTGGCAGATCGCGGTTTCCATCGTGATCATGCTTGCGACCATCTGGTTGACCGGCTGGGTCTCCAGCCGTATTTACCGGATCGGTGTCCTGATGTATGGCAAGCCGCCAAAACTGAACGAAGTGATCCGGATTCTGCGCCAGACCCAGAACTGATTCGCGCATCGGCTGCCTGAACGGATTTGATAATGACCAGACTGAAAAAGACGGTTCCTGTTTTTCGTCAGGAGCCGTCTTTTAAAAGCAACCGCTGCTTTGGTCAGTCAGCGTATTTGCGGACAAACGCAGCCAGTTCATCCATCGGCATCGGGCGGCCGATCAGATAGCCCTGCCCCATGGTGAAACCCGCCTCTTCAAGCAGCTCCATCTGCTCAGCCGTTTCAATTCCCTTGGCACAGACTTTGATATCCAGCACCTGGGCAAACTGGAGAATCGCCACAGCGATGGTCAGATCACGTTCATTACTGGTAATCTTCGCCGTGAAATCGCGGCTGAGCTCAAGCAGGTCAAATGGAATCACCCGCAGAAGACTGATGGTGGAGAATCCCATGCCGAAATTACCCAGCACAAGGCGGATATTCAATTCCTCGCGCAGTCGGATCAAGTTGCGGATACCGGTTTCATTCAGCGGCTGGCGTTCACTGAGCTCAAACTGGATATTCTGAGCTGTCAGACCGAAACGGGCCATCATCAGCTGAACCTGGTCGATGAATTCGGGCCGGTTGGCCTGGAACCCGAAAATGTTGATCGAAATGGTCAGCGTCATGTTCAGCTGATCCATCAGGTTCGCGCAGTCAGCGAAGGCGTTTTCCAGAAACCATGAGCCGAAACGCATGGTCAGCTGCTCATCAGCTTCAATGACCGGCATGAACGCATCCGGCAGAATCCGTTCCTCATCTTCAGAAATCAAAAGATCAACAAAGACTTCATAGGTATGGCAGGTATTACGTCCAAAGGTCCATTTGGGCTGGCCGAACAATTGAAACCGATCCTGGTCCAATGCATCAAGTATCTGCTGCCTGGTTATCTGTGTCATAAATGAGCGCCTCCATTTTCCTTGATTCCAGTCACGCTTGAGCGTCTGACGTCGTTCCTATGCACAGTATACTATAAACCCGTACCGAAAAATCCATCGCTGACGGACAGCAAATTGATGGCTTTTATGTGCAGAATAACGGTGGCATGCTAGAATAGACACGAATCAACCGGCTCGGCAAATGGCCAGGAGGACGAAACATGCATGATGGATTCATTCGCGTCGCGGCCGCGACCCCGGAGATTCGGGTCGCGGATTGTCAATACAATGAGGCAGAGATTCTCAAGCTGATGCGTCAGGCGAAACAGGACAGCGTCCAGGTGGTGATTTTCCCTGAACTGTCTCTGACCGGCTACACCTGTGCCGATTTATTTTTCAGCCAGACACTGCAGCAGGCCGCGCGGGCTTCTTTGTCGCGGCTGGTCAAGGCAAGCCAGACCATCGCCGGGCTGTTCGCGGTCGGCCTGCCTCTTGCGGCAGACTCAGCGCTTTACAATGTCGCCGCCGTCTTCCAGAACGGACAGCTGCTCGGCTTTGTCCCCAAGCAGCAGCTTCCGGATTATGGCGAGTTTAATGAAACACGATACTTTACCCCCGGGCCCGATCAGGACGACTGCCTGTTTGACGGCATGACCGTTCCGCTGGGGACCGACCTGCTGTTCCGCAGCCGGGAATTGCCGGACATCTGCCTCGGTTTTGAGATTTGCGAAGATCTCTGGAGTCCGCAGCCTCCCTCAGTCCGCCTGGCCCTCGCCGGCGCGACCATCATCGGCAACCTTTCGGCCAGCAACGAGATTGTCGCCAAGGCGGACTATCGCCGATTGCTGGTCCGCAGCCAGTCCGGCCGCCTGATCTGCGCGTATTGCTATGCCAGCGCCGGCCAAGGCGAATCAACCACCGATCTGGTTTTTTCCGGACACAATCTCATCTATGAGAACGGGGCGCGGCTGGCAGAATCGCCGCTATTCAGCACCGGGCTGCTTTGCGCGGATATCGATGTCCAGCAGCTGAGCCAGGATCGACGCCGTCATAAAATCATCTCCGGACAGTCGGCCGAACGACCCCGGGTCAGGGAGATCGGGTTCAGCACTCCGCCTGTCACGCTTTCACTGATGCGGACGGTCGGCAAGCAGCCCTTTGTCCCGGAGGATCCGACACTCCTGGCGGACCACTGCCGTGAGATCATCGAGCTGCAGTCGCGCGGACTGCAGAAGCGGTTGTCGCATATCCATTGCCAGAAAACGGTTCTCGGTTTGTCCGGCGGACTCGACTCAACGCTCGCGCTGCTGGTCACGGTTCATGCCTTCGACGCGCTTCAGCTCAGCCGCAAAGACATTCTGTCCATCACCATGCCGGGATTCGGCACCACAGACCGGACCTATCAGAACGCGCTGAAACTGGCGGAAGGCCTGGGGGTGACACTCAGGGAAATTCCGATCCGCGACGCGGTGCTCGGCCATTTCAAGGATATCGGGCACAATCCGGATCAGCACGATGTCACCTATGAAAACGCGCAGGCCCGCGAACGGACCCAGATCCTGATGGATCTGGCCAATCAGCAGCAGGCTCTGGTGATCGGCACCGGTGATCTGTCTGAACTGGCTCTGGGCTGGGCAACCTATAACGGCGACCATATGTCGATGTACGCCGTCAACAGCTCCGTACCCAAGACCTTGATCAGCCATCTGATCCGTGATCTGGCCAGCCGGTCCGACGAGCCGCTGCGAGATGTACTGAGTGATATTCTGGCAACCCCGGTCAGCCCTGAACTGCTGCCGCCAGAAAACGGCCAGATCGCGCAGAAGACGGAATCGCTGGTCGGGCCTTACCGGCTGCATGATTTTTATCTTTATTATTTTGTCCGCTTTGGTTTCACACCTGAAAAAATCGAACGGCTGGCGCATATCGCTTTTTGCGATGAATACACGGCATATGAGATCCGCCACTGGCTGCGTGTCTTTATCCGCCGGTTCTTCAGCCAGCAGTTCAAGCGAAGCTGTCTGCCTGACGGACCGAAAGTCGGCCGCGTCGCGCTGTCGCCGCGTGGCGACTGGCGGATGGCCAGTGATGCTGAATCCCTGAGCTGGCTGGATCAACTGCCGGAACTCGACCCCTGAGGCAGCCTGCCCGGCCGCACGATCCAGTGTCAGCGCCAGAACAGATCAATTTTCTTTTTTCTGCAGAAGTTCCAGTACTTTTTCAGCATAGCAGGCCGCGTCACAGTACAGCGTATAGCGCCGTGACCTGACTTCGAAATCAACCAGTCTCGCGCTGCAGTCCAGCAGGGACAATCGCTGCAGCGGTACTTCAAAGGCATCCTCACCGGCCATGAAGACAATTCTCTGGCTGGTGATCACCAGTTCGCCTGGTATTTCTTTATCCAGCTGCGCCGGCATGAGCAGTTCACCCGGCTGGCGGATGAAATAATAGTGTCCGCCCGAACAACGAAGCAGAAAACGATGCCATCCGGCCTCGCGTTCATCGTTCGGCGGTATGAAAATCAGGCGGCGGGCAGGGGCAAAAAAATGACAGGTCTCAAACTCGTGCATGGCCAGACGCGGGTGGAAACGATTCGGCAAATGTCCACTGTCAATCAGACGTGCCTGGCCTTCCGGAAAATCCACCGTCTTCGCGGGAGAACAGCGATCAGGCCCGGTGGATCGATCCGCAGAACGCGGCCAGCGGGACAGCAGCATGGCCACCAGGGCGGCAGCCAGACAGAGACTCGCGAAGATCAGCCAGCCGTTTCCCACTGATTGCCGCTGGGCAAAACCCAGCAGCGCCAGCAGCAGAAAAACAATGGCCGCGATAGAATGGATATTCTTCACTTGCATCAGGAAAATCGCTCCATCAATCTGTCCATTGCGCTTCCAACTCGTCCAGATCCCGGGCGATCTCGTCAGACGGTTTTGGCAGGCGAGCCAGTTTTGCGGCCTCATACGGGCGCAGACGCTCAAGGCTCTCACGGGCGATTTCCAGCCGCGCGGCAGCGGCACCGGCATACTGGATCCGGGACAGCGCCTGGAGGGATAGCTGCAATGTCTTGATATCCTCGTCCATTTGCAGATAATAATAAGGGGCACATGCTTCACACAGGCCGTTGACATCCGTCTCGACCATGAACCCTCTTGTATGGCAGCAGCGGCACTGTGCCATGTGAACGCCTCCTTCACCGCAGCTGCGCGGTCCTGCCCGGCAGCCAGTCTGTTACCATTATAGCCGATTATCTCAAGGAGTGTACGATGCCTGAACTACCTGAAGTTGAAACGGTCCGGCAGACCATCCTGCCTTCTGTCACAGGGCGGCAGATTGACATGATCAGTCCCCTGACCCCGGGCGTCTATCTCAGTGGCGGCCTGGACGCGTCCGGCAGCATAATCACCGATGTGCGGCGGCGCGGCAAATACCTGCTGCTCGATCTGATCCCGCAAGACGGCTTGCATGGGCCGCTGATCATGCTCGTTCATCTGCGGATGACCGGCCGTCTGCTGTTGCGTGAGCGAGACGAAACACCGCCCCGTCACACCCATCTGCGTCTGCGGCTGACCAGGCCCGATCAACCGGACAATCCGATCTGGCTCGATTTTCATGATACCCGCCGGTTCGGACGTGTCTGGCTCCTTACCGCGGACCCGGAGGGCCGGCCGGTCGGAGCGCCGGGGGGTTATGACGCGCTTGGTCCTGAACCGCTCGGTCCGGAGTTCTCCGCTGCCTGGCTGCAGGGTCTGCGGGATAAGCGGAAAAACACATCGCTGAAGGCGTTCCTGCTTGATCAGACGGTCATCGCCGGGTTGGGCAACATCTATGCGGATGAATCGCTGTTCGCGGCGAAACTGGCGCCGTACCAAAGCGTGGGGACCGTGTCAGACACCCAATTCAGCCAGCTGGTCGACGCGGTCCGCCAGGTCCTGGCTGACGCCGTTTCATGCCAGGGGACCTCCCTGCGCGATTATGTTGACGGCTGGAATCGCAAGGGACGATTCCAGGACTGCCTGATGGCCTACGGCCGCGCCGGACAGCCCTGCCGCATCTGCGGGACAGTCATGCGTAAAATGAAACTGGCAGGCCGAACCACCTGCTGGTGTCCGGACTGCCAGTCGTCATAAGGCGCAGCGGATTGGTGATCAGCGCTGGGGCACGATTTCCAGCCAGTAATCATCCGGATCATGGATAAAATAAAGACCCATGGCCTCATTTTCGAAACAGATACAGCCCATTTCAGCGTGCAAAGCATGCGCCGCGTCATAATCATCCGTATGAAAACAGACATGGGTCTCATTGTCACCCAGGTCATAAGGTTCCGTGCGGTCACGCAGCCAGGTCAGCTCCAGTTGGTAGCGACCCTCCTCATCACTGAGGAATGCCAGTTCAAAATGACCATCATCTGCTTTTTTGCGGCGGACCACTTTCAGTCCCAGTGCCTGTTCATAAAAAGCGATCGACCGCTCCAGATCCATAACATTGAAATTGGTATGAGCCAGTTTGAATTTCATAATATCGTCTCCCCATTCATTGATAATCGGTCTTGTCTGGCTCTATTGTACGATATTTGGTTTGATAAGCAAAGCTATTCTCAAAGACACAGGTCCTGTGCTATGATGAACCTACGTTTTTACATCTCAGGGGGAAGCCGGTGCGCCGTTCACGGTGGCCGGTCGATGACACGGTTGTGATAAAGGAGAATTCATAATGGACTTGTTTCAAAAATGTCGGGAATTTACCCGGGCACGCCAGGCAATGGAACTGGGAATCTACCCGTTCTTTCATATGCTGACCTCTGGCCAGGATACGGAAGTCATGATGAACGGCCAGCGGACACTGATGCTCGGATCCAACAACTATCTTGGTCTGACGGCTGATCCCCGGGTCAAGGCGGCCGCGGTCAAAGCGGTTGAGAAATACGGCAGCGGCTGTTCCGGTTCCCGCTTTCTCAATGGCACCCTGGATATCCATGTCGAACTGGAAGTGGCGATGGCCCGGTTTCTCCAGAAAGAAGACTGCATTGTCTTCTCAACCGGTTTTCAGTCCAACCTGTCCATCATCAGCGCGGTGACCTCACGCTGTGACTATATCCTCTCCGATTCAATGAATCATGCCAGCATTGTGGACGCGACCCGGCTCAGCTTCGCCCGGACCATCAAATACCGCCACAGTGATATGGACGACCTGCGCCGCCTGCTGGAACGGTGTTCCGCTGATGAAAAAGGCGGCATCCTGATCGTCACGGACGGGGTCTTCAGCATGGAAGGCGAAATCTGCAATTTGCCGGGGATTGTCAGCCTGGCACGCGAATACGGCGCCCGGGTCATGGTTGATGACGCCCACTCAATCGGTGTTCTCGGCGAGCATGGACGGGGAACCGCCGAATACTTCGGCCTCGAAGCTGAGGTCGACCTGATCATGAACACTTTTTCCAAGACACTGGCCTCACTCGGCGGCTGTGTGGTCGGAGACGAATCGGTCATCCATTATATCCGCCACAACGCACGTCCTTTCATCTTCAGCGCCAGCATCCCTCCGGCCCAGGTTGCCGCTGCCCATGAGGCTCTGCGCATCCTGGAGGCCGAGCCGCAGCGGGTCCGCCGGCTGAATGAGATCGCCGCCTATATGAAAAAAGGACTTCAGCAGATTGAAGCGGTCAAGGTCAGGGAAAGCGGGAATGACCTGGTTCCGATCATTCCGATTCTAACCGGTAGTGCCGGACGGACGATGTATACGGCAAAAGTCCTGCTCGACCACGGGGTTTATGTTAATCCGGTCTTTCCGCCGGCAGTGCCGAGCGACAGCTGCCTTCTGCGCACCAGCTACACCGCGACACATACCAACGCGCAGCTGGATGAAGCCTTGTCGATCATCGAAAAGGTTTATTCAGAAATGGCCGGCAACACGGAAATCGATTTTGATATTGAGATCTGATGACCGGCGACCGGTCAGCCGCGCCTCTGCTCCAGCACCGACGTACAGAACGCGAGATCCTCTTCTGTGTTCACCCCGAGAATCTGCTGCTCGTCTTCAATCCGGTGAGTCGCCAGTTTCAACCCGGCTGACTGCATGATTTTCGGCACATCGGTCAGATAGTATTCGCCCTGCTGATTATCATTGCTGAGTTTCCCTAACATTGAGAACAGGTGGCGGGCACGGAAAATATAGACACCGGGATTAACCTCGCGGATCGCCAGTTGTTCAGGCGTACAGTCTTTCTGTTCAACAATGCCGCTGAAACAACCTGCCTCATCCCGCAGAATCCTGCCATAGGACAACAGGGTCTCCGTATGGGCGGTCAGCATGGTGCAGTCGGCATCTGAACGCTGATGCAGCGTGATCAGATCGGTGTAGGTCCGGCTCTCGAACAGCGGCATATCCCCATAGACAACCAGCACATCTCCGTCATAATCCGACAGGGCGTCCGCCGCTGCCATCACCGCATGGCCGGTTCCCAGCTGCCTGGTCTGCAGAACATACTGGTACGCGCCGCCCATGGCGTCTTTCACTTTGTCCGCCTGGAATCCGACCACCATGATGACATCCGCGGGATCCGCGAATGACAGATTATCAGCGACCCAGGCCAGCAGTGGCCGGCCGGCCGCCTGGCGCAGGACTTTAGGCAGATCAAACTGTTCTGACTGCAGCCGACTTCCCTTGCCGGCGGCAAGCACAATGACTTTCAGCGGGCGTTCCGGCCGCCATGATGAGGTGGTCTCATTGGTCTGACTCATGGTTATTTTCCCTTCTTGCTCCTGTGTCGATGTGCAGGCGCCGGGCCGGATAGCCACGCGACTGCACCGCGTCAATAATTTCATCCGCGCGGCTTTCCGGTGCTGTGACAAAACAACAGCCGCCGCCACCGGAACCGTTTATCTTTCCACCCCATGCGCCATGCGCGGTCGCGCAGTCGAGGATTTCTTCGATCACCGGTGTCGAGATCCCCAGTCCGTCACGCAGCTGAGCATGGTGCTGGCTGATCATCCGGCCCAGAACGACGTCATCCGTCGGTTGTTCCGTCAGGAGCCTGAGGCCTTCTGTCAGCAGCCGCTTGTTTTCCAGATTCGCCAGCAGCGGCCGGCTCAGTTTCTCCGGCAGGCTGCCCGCCAGTTTCTCCGCGTCTGGTCTCTGGGCCAGATCACGTATTCCGTCAATCCCGTGCACTTTCAATGCTTCAACGGCTGCCAGCGTCGGTATTTTCGCTCCCGCCAGCACCCGGGTGGTCTCCTTTTGCTGCAGTGAATCAAACAGGATCAGGCATCCGCCGGGCTTTCCCGCCAGTGATCGATAGGTGAAGGGATTTGCGAATGTCAGGTGCAGCAGTCCGCCATGGGCTGCCATGATATGATCCATCTGGCCGCCTGGCTCACCGAACTCGCTCACTTCGGCTTGAAAAGCCCAATCCGCGATCTGCCGCGGCTCCTGCGCAGCGGGGTGTCCCATCCATTCAAGAATTGCCTTGATCAGCACGACGATCATCGTACTGGAAGAGCACATTCCCTTGCCGATCGGGATTTCTGAATCCAGTGTGGCATCAAACCCGCCGTTGATACAACCGTTGCGCCGCAGGACATTCAGCGTGCTGCGCAGATAATCGCGATGATGTGCATACATGATCGGTTGATCGAGGTCGACAGTCAGATAGTCATACGATCCGTCCGGGTTGCCGGCATTCAGCTGATCAAGACGGCTGTCCCGGATGGCAATACAGGCCTTCTGATCGGATCGTCCGCTGATTCGGGCATAAAAGCGAAGGTCAATCGCGGCCGCGATGACATCGAGCCCGAGATAATCCTGATGCTCACCGAAAAGGCAGACCCGGCTGGGGGCTGAAACACGAATCACATCCGGCATATCAGGCTCCGATCGCCTGCAGGAACAGGCGGCTGATCAGGGCCGATCCAATATGGTTGGGGTGGATCCGGTCACCGGACGCCACATAGGAATGATAATGCTTGAGCAGTTGATCAAATCCGGCCTGCAAGTCAACAAACACCGCGTCATGCGCCGCGGCAATCTCACGGCAGACCGCACCGTATTCATCCATCCGCCGCCGCATCGGATCGTCAAGCGCCGGTTCCATCATATAAGGCGACATGATCACCAGACCATCAAGCTCCGGTCGGATTTCGGCAACACGCAGCTTCATCAGCCGCCGGTACTCCTCGGGCAGCACATGTGATTCAGGGATCAGGGGAGCGTCAAACTGCCGCCAGACATCATTGATGCCAATCAGCATGACCAGCCAGTCCGGCCTCAGATCAGCCACATCCGTTTGCCAGCGGGCATCGAGATGCCGCATGGTGTCACCGCTGACACCGCTGTTGACAACCCGTATTTTCTTTTCCGGATGCACGGCATGCAGTTCACCGTCAATCAGGAGAACATAGCCATTGCCGAGCCCGCCGAAGGCGCTTTCTCCAACAGGCCGTGCCCGGCCGCAGTCGGTCACCGAGTCGCCGGTAAACAAGAGTTTGGCATGATCTTTCAGCAGCATAGAACCTCCCCGCCGGCCACTTCAGCCGGTTCATATTGCCTGTTATTTCACTGGATTGAGAATATCAAAGCCGGCCGTAATTAACAAGGCGTCACCTGCTGATCCCGTCAGGACAGACCGGATTCATTCTTCCAACAGGAATCTGGTATAGTATGATTATCTTGATTCCGGCAAGTTGCCCGAATTGCCACCTTTGGTACCAGAGTCCCGGAATCACCCGGAAAGAGGAACTGTCATGAAGCTGATCAGTTGGAATGTCAATGGAATCAGGGCGGCCGAACGCAAAGGGTTCATCGATTATGCCGTCAGTTCAGATGCCGATATCATCTGCCTGCAGGAGATCAAGGCACTGCCTGAGCAATTATCACCGGCCCTGCATCATATTCCGGGATACACCGCCTGGTTCAACGGGGCTGAACGCAAGGGCTACAGCGGCACCGCCCTGTACAGCCGGATCCAGCCGCGGCGGGTCGAAAACGGATTCGGCCTGGTTGAGTTCGACCGGGAAGGACGGGTTCAGATCGCTGATTATGATGATTTCCTGCTGTATAACATCTATTACCCCAATGGCGCGGCCCGGGCTGAGCGCCTGGACTATAAAATGAGATTCTATGAGGCCTTTCACGACCATGTGCTCAGGCAGCGCGACGCCGGCCGATCCATCATCGTCTGTGGCGATGTCAACACGGCCCATCAGCCGATTGATCTGGCCCGTCCGGCGGAAAATGAGAAAACCTCGGGCTTTCTGCCCGAGGAACGTGCGTTCATCGACCGATTCATCGAATCAGGGTTCATTGACACCTTTCGCCACTTCAGCGGTGCGCCTGAACAATATACCTGGTGGGATATGAAAACAAGAGCCCGTGAACGCAATGTCGGCTGGCGGATTGATTATTTCTTTGTCAGTGAGGACTTGCGGCCCCGGCTGGTCGAAGCCGGTATTCAGTCAGATGTCATGGGTTCGGATCACTGCCCGATCAGTCTTGAGATTGCCGGTTCCGGGCCAGCGCGGCTTCAACAAACCCGGTAAACAGCGGATGCGGCCGGTTCGGCCTCGACTTGAATTCGGGATGGAACTGGCAGCCGATATACCACGGATGATCAGCCAGTTCAACCATTTCAACGATACGCCGGTCCGGTGACTGGCCACAGAGAATCATGCCGGAAGACTGAAATTGATCCCGGTAATCATTGTTGAACTCATAACGGTGGCGGTGGCGTTCACTGATCTCCAGTTGACCGTAGACCGCGGCTGCCTTGCTCTCCGGCTGCAATACACATGGATACCGGCCCAGCCGCATGGTTCCGCCGAGC
>RZZF01000455.1 GCA_009929975.1 Clostridia bacterium | reverse complement strand
GGCTATGACATTCCCTATCGCTGCCTCGTTCCGCGCGTGGTGGATCATTTATTGGTGGTCGGCCGCAGCATGTCGTCCGATCAGATCGCTTATGAATCCTGGCGGGCAATGGCTCATATTCTGGCCATCGGCGAGGCAGCCGGTACCGCTGCCGCGCTCAGTGTCAGCCAGCAGGTGGCACCCCGTCAGGTCGATGTCCGCGCGGTTCAAGCGCAGTTGATCCGGCAAGGGGCTGAAATCGGTCAGAGCCGATTCTGACCCGCCATCCGGCTCAGGACATTCGCCTCCAGCCATCGTGCCACGCCATCGTTGTCATTGCTCTCGCAGATCTCATCGGCGGCTGCCTTTACTTCGTCCAGCGCGTTGCCCACCGCGACACCGATGCCACATCGACGGACCATCCCGACATCATTGAAATTATCGCCGAACGCCACGGTCTCGTTCAGGCTGCAGTGAAAATAATCTGCCAGGCGGGCAACCGCGGCATGCTTGGTCGCGTCGACATGCATGATCAGCCCCAGCTCCTCATTCATCTCAAGATAAAGATTCTCCGGCAGGTAGCGGGTATATCGCGCCATCTCGTCCAGCGATGAAACACGGATGATGATTTTCTCCGCCGGCAGATCCGGCAGGTCGGTAAAATCAGTCTTCCGTTGCTGGATTCCATTCCATAAACTGGTTACATCAAAATTGGCATAGAGAATGTCATTGATCTCGACCGATAGCCGGACCTCCGGATAATCCTTGGAAATGGACAGCAGGATATCATTTTTGATATCCGACGCAATGCCGCAGTGATGGATGGTCTGTTCACCGACGTGAATCACCGCACCGTTATGCGCGATCACCGCGTCGGCCTGTACCTGATCGAAATACGGAATGACCGTCCGCTTTGGCCGTGCTGTCGCGAAGACAACCTTGATACCATGAGCCTGGCATTGTCTGAGAATCCGTACGGTATCATCTGACAGAGTTTTATCAGAACGCAGCAAGGTACAGTCGAGGTCGGTCACGATCATTTGAATTGACATGTTGAGTTGGCCTTCCTTATCATTGTCGGGTCACGACAACCAGACTCATTCTTTGTGGCTCTTTTTACGGAACAGGGCCAGTCCGCCGAATCCGCT
>RZZF01000134.1 GCA_009929975.1 Clostridia bacterium | reverse complement strand
GTCCCGAGCAGCGCGATCCCATGCTGATCAAGAAAGCCGCTTTCCGAAAGTTCCATCGCGAAATTGAGGCCTGTCTGCCCTCCCAGTGTTGCCAGCAGTCCGTCAATCTTCTCGCTGACGAGAAGTTTTTCAATGATATCCGTCTGCAGCGGTTCAAGGTAGATCTTATCCGCGACATCGCGATCGGTCATGATCGTTGCCGGATTACTGTTGATCAGAACAACTTCGTAGCCTTCCGCCTTCAGCGCGCGGCAGGCCTGCGTGCCCGCATAATCAAACTCAGCCGCCTGTCCGATGATGATCGGACCGGAGCCGATCACCATGATTTTCTTTATATCCTGTCGTCTTGGCATCGGATATCTCCTCTCAGATAGTCAGTGCAGGTCTTTCAGCCACAGATCCCATAGATGGCCGGTCTGGTGTGATCCCGATCCGCTGTCCGGCATGAACTGGACACAGCGAAAAGCCGGAGTCTGAAGGCCTTCAACGGTCTGGTCATTGATGTTGATATGCGTCGGCTCACCCCGGCGATCCGCTGAAGGCGATGCCAGCACACTGAGATGGTGGTGCTGGGTTGTCATATAGGTCCGGCCGCCGGCCAGATCAAGCACCGGATAATTGACACCATGATGGCCGGGCGACATCTCAGCGATGACCCAGCCGAGATAGTCCGCGATCAAAAGGTGTCCGGCGCCGATTCCCCAGACGGGAATTTTACCGCTGAGCTGATCGAGCAGTGGACGGAACCGTTCGCGCTGCGCGTATACGGCGTCTTCCGGTCCGGATGACAACAGCAGCGCGTCAGGTTTCTCTGCGATGATCGCGGCGCTGCCGCTGGTTTCCGGCCACAGGCTGAGCCGGCAGCCGCGCCGGCTCAGCGCGTCAAGCGTTGATTCGGCAACCCCCAGGTCGAGCACTGCAACGTGATATTGGGCCGGATCCCGGTCAGGCAATTCCTTCTTTTGTTTAACTGACGGAATGACAGCGGCCGGTTTCCATTGTTGAGCCATCGTGGCCAGACCGGCGATATCCGCATCGGTCTCAGTGGTCAGTACGGCCCGGAGCGCGCCCTGGCGGCGCAGTTTCAGCATGACCGCCCGGGTGTCGACACCGCCGACCGCCACGATATTCTGCTGCCGCAGCCATTGAGCCAGTGTGATCTCGCTGCGCCAGTGATCCGCTTGATCAATCGTTTCCCGGATCAGCAAACCAGCCGCCGCCGGACGCACATTGAGTTTATCCTGGAGAACACCGACCTGGCCGATCAATGGATAGGTCATGCAGACAACCTGATCCTGAAAGGCCGGGTCGCAGATGGCATCTGCATAATCGGTCAGTCCGTTGTAATGGATCAGACCGCCGATGGCTGTTCCCTCAGCACCGACTGAAACGCCTTCGATCATGGTTCCGTCTGAGAAAATGATCAGACCTTTTTTCATTGATATCTCCCCTCATGATCATTGATACGTATATTTATACATTTCTTCTTATATTTATTCATTATTTCGCTATTATAGCGTGTGACCCCCCCGCTTGGCAAGCGCTCTTGTCAGCGCGTCACGCATCGCGATCGCTTCCCGCCGCGCGGCCAGGTCAAACTGCTCATGCGGCATGTCATGACGCTGCCAGGCACACATCAGGCTGCGTGAAGCATTGACAATGGCGCCAAGACCATCCGGCTGGAAATTCGGCATGGTATCGTCCGCGCTTCCCCCCTGCGCACCGTATCCGGGAACCAGGATCCAGGCCCGGTGCATTCTCCCGCGCAGTTCAGCCGCCTGCCGCGGCCAGGTGGCTCCGACCACCGCGCCAATCGCTGAATATCCGTCCGGGCCCGTCAACGCTTCTCCCCAGCGGCTGACCTGGTCAGCCATCGCCTGGTAAACCGTCCGGCCGTCCTCAAGACGCAGATCCTGCAGCTCACCGGCTGACGGATTGGATGTGCGGACCAGAACAAACAGGCCTTTGCCTTTTTCGGCACAGACCTGTGAGAAAGGAGTGACCCCGTCGCTGCCGAGATAGGCATTCACAGTCAGCGCGTCTGCCGCGAACACCGCCTTCGTCAGATGGCCGGACCAGGTCGTCTCGCCCAGCCAGGCTCTGGCATAGGCTTCAGCTGTGCTGCCGATATCATTACGTTTCCCGTCCGCGATGACCAAAAGACCCTTCTCCCGGGCATACTCAATGGTCCTGCGCAGCGCGTCAATGCCCGGCAGGCCATATTGCTCATAGTAGGCCAGCTGCGGTTTGACCGCGGGAATCAGATCACTGACCTGGTCGATCAGACGGCGGTTGAACTCAAAGATCGCCAGGCCGGCAGCCAGTTGAGGATCATCAGTCTGCTCCAGAAACCATCTGAGCAGATCATCCGGCAGATAGCTGAGCATCGGATCGAGTCCCATCACCGTCGGATTGCCGGTTCGCCGGATCGCGTCAGTCAGACGTTCACTGAATGTTTTCATAGACGATTCTCCCTTCAAGCATGGTCAGCATCACCTGTCCATACAGCTGCCAGCCGTCATAAGGTGTATTGCGTGCCTTGGAGGCCATGGAATCCGCACGAAACGTCCACGGGGTCTTTGTATCGACCAGGATGAGATCCGCGGGACTGCCCGGTTCAAATCCGCGAAATGGGCGGTTGAACAGGCGGGCCGGTGCGATCGTCATGGTGCGCAGCCAACTGACCAGATCCATCCGGCCGCTTCTGACAAGCGTGGTGTAGCCCAGCGGCAGAGCCGTCTCGAAGCCGCCAATGCCATTGCTGGCCAAGGCGAACTCAAGCTGTTTCTCATCCATATGATGCGGAGCGTGGTCAGTCGCGATGATTCCGATCGTTCCATCAGCGAGCGCGTCGATCACAGCGGCCAGATCATCAGCGGTCCGCAGCGGCGGATTCATTTTCGCCATGGTATTGTAGCCGAGACAGGCTTCCTCGGTCAGGGTGAAATAATGTGGACAGGTTTCCGCTGTGACACGGACTCCCCGTTCCTGAGCCTGACGGATCAGCGTGATGGACGCACGACAGCTGATATGGGCCAGATGGACCGGGATTTTCAGGTATTCTGCCAGCAGGCATTCGCGCGCGACCATGTGCGCTTCAGCCACATCCGGAATGCCCGGCAGTCCGAGCCGGGCTGAAATCACCCCATCGTTCATCTGACCGCCCGAAGCCAGGCTCATGTCTTCACAGTGCGAGATGACCGGAAGACCGAACTGGTGGGCATAGATCATCGCTTTGCGCATCATGTCAGCCTGTTCAACCGGATGGCCGTCATCAGAGACCGCGACAATGCCGGCCTCTGCCATCAGTCCGATCTCAGCCAGTTCCTGACCCTGCTGTCCCCGGCTGACCGCACCGATCGGCAGAACCCGTGCGGACCCTGCTGACGCGGCCCGTTCCAGAATGGAGCGGACAATGCTGGCGTTATCACAGACCGGCTGAGTGTTCGGCATACAGGCAACTGTCGTAAAACCGCCGCGGGCTGCGCTTCTTGTGCCGCTGGCGATATCTTCCTTATACTCCTGACCCGGTTCACGCAGATGACAATGGGCATCAGTCAGGCCGGGCCAGATATCGCGTCCGGCCGCGTCAATGACGGTTTCCGCCGGTCCGCTGAGCCGGGATACAAACTGACCATCTTCGATCAGCAGCGGCTCCGTTGACTGCCGGCCGCTGACCGGATCACAGACAAGCCCGTTGACGATTGAGAGTCTCATATCGGATTCCTCCTTGAGATCAGAAGATACATGATGGCCATACGCACCGCGATTCCGTTCGTGACCTGCTCCTGGATGACGGACCGGGGACTGTCATAGATGACACTGGGCATTTCAACCCCGTGGTTGCAGGGTCCGGGATGCATGATCAGAGCCTCCGGGCTGGCCAGGTCCAGCAAGGTTTGATCGACCGCGAAAAACCGGGCGTATTCACTGACGGAAGGGATCAGTCCATGACGCATCCGCTCCAGCTGCAGCCGCAGCCCCATGACGACATCTGCCTGGTCGACGGCCTCGCGCAGGTCGCGGCACCGGTGGATGCCATCTGTCAGCTCACCATGCGGCATCAGCGTCTCAGGACCGGCCAGCCGGACATCAGCGCCCAATTTCTGCAGGGCCCAGAGATTGCTGCGCGCCACCCGGCTGTGCAGGATGTCACCGATGATCGCGACTTTGAGTCCCTTGAGGCGCCCCTTCTTCTCCCGCATGGTGAACAAGTCAAGCAGCGCTTGTGTGGGGTGTTCATTCATGCCGTCCCCGGCATTGATGACCGAACAGCGCACATAGGGCGCGATCAGGTGTGGCGCGCCGGATTGCGGGTGGCGGATGATCAGCACATCCGTCGCCATCTGATCAACGGTTCTGGCTGTGTCGATCAGCGATTCACCTTTGTTGACACTGCTGCCGGACGCTGAAACATTGGCGGAGGCCGCCCCCATGTATTTCGCGGCCATCTCAAATGAAAGCCGGGTCCGCGTGCTGTTTTCATAGAACAGGTTGATCACTGATTTACCCTGCAAATGCGCGGTCTTTTTGCTGTTGGCTTTCAAAACCAGTTTCATGGTCGCCGCGGTATCAAGAATCAGGGTGATCTCTTCAGCGGAGAGCATCTGGATTCCGAGAAGGTCTTTATGCTGCAGCTGCATGATCATGCCTCCCCGTTCAAATCTCCGAGTACGACCCGGTCACAGTCGTCGATCTCACGGATCTGGACATGAATCACTTCATCGTGTGAAGTCGGTACATTCTTGCCGATGTAGTCAGCCCGGATCGGCAGTTCACGATGACCGCGATCAATCAGGATCGCCAGTTCAATCTGCCGCGGCCGGCCGAGATCGAAAATCGCTTCGATCGCGGCCCGGCAGGTTCTGCCGGTATAGAGAACATCGTCCACCAGGACAATTTTGATGTCATTGACAGAAAACGGCATATCCGTGCCGTTGACAACCGGATGCTCCGCCAGCATGCTCAGGTCATCACGGTAGAACGTGATATCCAGGATGCCGACATCCGGCCGGTGTCCTTCAATCTGTTCGATCTTATCCGCGATGCGCATGGCCAGCGGCACACCCCGCCGCTGAATCCCGACCAGATACAGCTGACTGACACCTTTGTTTCGTTCAAGAATCTCATGCGCGATACGCGACAACGCGCGATTCATCGTATTCTGATCCATCAGAATTGCTTTTTCCTTCATCGGCCGCCTCCTGACATAAAAAATCCTTCTGCGGAGGCAGAAGGTATCCAAACAACTTAAGACAGATCGCCCGAAGGCAACACGACTTTCATATGTGGAACCCTTCCAGCCTCACGGGACTGGTTAAAAGGTACTTTTTTCTCATCATATACGAACGATTGACAGAAATCAACCAGGTTGTTAAGATAATCCGGAAACAAGTCCGCGGGGATATGGCGGAACTGGCAGACGCAACAGACTCAAAATCTGTCGATCGAGAGATTGTAAGGGTTCGATTCCCTTTATCCCCACCAGAGCCGGCCGTCGGGATGTACTGTCCCGGCGGTTTTTTCTATGACGCAGGGTATGGCGGCTCATTGGACAGAATCGTATAATCATCGCATAATTGAAGCAGCAAATGAAAGGACAGGATGGTAT
>RZZF01000454.1 GCA_009929975.1 Clostridia bacterium | reverse complement strand
ATCTCAAACTGTTCGCGTGCGTCTTTATATTTATGCGGTGCACGCAGGATCGTCACGATCTCTTTTTCAGTCGGCAGCGGGATCGGGCCTGATATGCTGGCACCTGTCCGCTGAGCGGTGTCCACAATTCTCTCGGCACTTTCATCCAGTATGTGATGATCAAATGCCTTCAGTCTGATTCTGATTTTCTGATTCGAAGCCATGGTAACCTCCTGTTTGCTGCTGGTCAGCGGCAACTGAGCCGGGCGTTTCATTTACTTCCATCATAAAGCCCAGTCGGACCTTCTTTGACGAAGGGTACACGCTGGGCACATGCTTGAAGCATACGCTGCGTCTGACAGTTGCCTGCCGTCCAATTTCGGGAATCGGACTGCTCCACCAAAGTTACCTGTCTGTGGCCGCAGCGGCTGCTGACAGCAATCTCTGGTTTCATCGCCACGCGTCTGAATGTGTTTCAGAGTCACGCAGAGGATATTCTATCTCAGAACAAAGCGAAATGCAAGTCTTTTTTCACAATTTTTCCGGTTTTTCACGATAATTCAGCCGATCAGGCAGCCGTCGGCAGTCAACTGAGCAGATGACGAAGATCCTGCTGGCTGAAATGATAATTGCGGTTGCAGAAATGGCAGGTCAGCTCAATGCCTTTTTCATCTTCCGACAGCTCATTCAGATCCTGACGGCCGAGCGCGATCAGGTTGCGCCGCATGCGGTCCCGGCTGCAGGTGCAGGCATAGCGGCAGCTCTGAAGTGAATGATAGACGATATCGGGATCGCCGATCAGCAGATCGATCAGCTGCTGTGGATTGAAGCCTTCCTGGAGGAGATAGGATATTTCCGGAAAGCCCAGGGCCCGTTGTTCAAGGTAGGCTGTGATGTCTTCTCCCGCGTCCGGCATCAGCTGGACCATCAGGCCGCCGGCATGGCGGATTCCGTCGCGATCCAGAAGAACGCCGAGACTGAGAACCGTCGGTGTCTGTTCCGACTGCATCATATAGGCCGCCAGATCTTCGGCGATTTCTCCGGAGATCAGTTCAACCTGGCCGATATACGGTTCCTTTTGTCCCATATCCCTGCTGATCCGAAGTGTACCGCTGCCGACCGCATGGCTGATATCCAGTTTCCCCGGTCTCTGGT
>RZZF01000453.1 GCA_009929975.1 Clostridia bacterium | reverse complement strand
GACTTTACAGGGCAGTGGCTTTGGCTATACGCACACGACAGTGGACGTCGGCAATACCGACCGGTACATGAGAAGCTACGGTGGCTTTGTCTATATCAACAATTTGGCGTGCAATATAATCGAATGGTCATGGGCGGAGATCACTTTTCAGCTTCCGATCGCCGCAAAGACCGGTCCGATCAAGGTTCAGTTGACGGCGCCTTCCGTTCAGGACAGCAATACCATGGGCTTCGAGGTATCGGCCGGGTTGCTATCGGACGATGTGGGCATTGAGCTGTTTATCTGCGATCGGGCAAATCCGAACGTACTGGTCAAGCAGCTGGACGGCGCCTGGGGCAAGGCGTTTCAAATGGTGCGGAACAACCCCGGCAGTGGACGGTTCCGGATCAGCCGGTATGATCCTGTGGGCGGGAACCAGAACTACATCGCGGATGATAATCTGGTGCTGGTGAAGCTCGACGGCAACCCGCTGTTCAAGTGGATCATTGAATCGAGAAAGCCCGACTATGTGGACTCCGGCGAGCAGCAGGTCATTGAGGTCAGCGGGCGCGGGGTTCTCGCCATGCTCGGCTGGGCGGTGGTCTACCCGGAGGATATGGGAACGCCAGTGCTGGACCGGCCGTTCATCGGTACCGCGAGTAAAGTGCTCCGAACGTTGATTCTGGAAGCACAGGCACGTGGCGGACTGGTCGGCGTGACCGTCGATTGGGAGGACGATCAGGATAGCCTTGGGAATACGTTCTCAGAAAACATCAGTCTATCCTTCCACGTCGGAACGCCGCTGTTGGAGGTTGCGACGAAGTTCACCGATGGGCTTGGGTACTTTGACATCGAAATGACGGCCGATCTTGTGCTTAAGATCTACAAAACCAAAGGTGAGGACCTGCACGAAACGGTGATCTACCGGCCGTGACAGGCGATGATCAGCCACCAGAACCAAATCGACGCCAGAGGATTAGTCAATGAAGTGCTCGTCGAGGGCGGTGATAAGCTGTTGGCGGTCGCTTCACATTCTGCCAGTCAGGCAGTTTACGGAAGACGCGAAGGGTATCTTTCGGCGAGCAATATCCAGGAGGGACTCAGCGAGTACGGTCAAGCCTACCTGAATCGGGTTGCCTACCCGGCATGGGGGATTC
>RZZF01000133.1 GCA_009929975.1 Clostridia bacterium | reverse complement strand
CGGCAATATCTGCCCGTATATTGGTAGCATTCATAAAAGGATTGGGGATAATATCAAGGAGACTGGATCTTACAATCGCCTTTTCATCGATTCCGAATATCTCGGGATTTATCTCGCTCATAAACCAGCGGGCACTTTCGGGGGAGATGGAGACATGATCCTGATTTTCGATCGGGAAATATACCTGATCGAACGGGGTTATCGCCGGATCGCCTATATGGGCGGCAGCGCGACATCCCCTGCGAATCAGATCCGGCAGATGGCGGTTCAGAAAACCCTTCAGGAGGCAGGCCTTGCCGTTCATCCTGAGTGGATCAGTGATGGACCGTTCTCTCTGGAAAGCGGTTATCGGCGGATGCACGAGCTGATGCAGATGACACCACGTCCGGATGCCGTCTTCTGCGGCAGTGATCTGATCGCCATGGGCGCGCTGCAGTTCGCGCGGCGGGAGGGCCTGCAGGTTCCCGGTGATATCGCGGTGATCGGCTATGATAATGTCGCCTGCGCCTCATTGCCGCTGATCAGTCTGACAACGGTGGAACAACCGCGTGAGGAACTTGGAAAAACCGCACTGGACGCGCTGCTTTTGGAAATTGAGCATTTCCCGCAGAGAACGCGGCAGCGGATCCTGATTGAACCGAAGTTGAAAATTCGTTCATCAACTTGACGGATTAATGATGATTTAAGCTGCAGCGGCGAATCCGGCGACGGATTGAACCGTGATGGCTTGACGGCTTCTGAACTCTGTGATACATTACGTTTCAAGATATCAGATGATGATATGGACAATTGAATAAGGTCCGTGATGATCGGGAAAAGTACGTAACGGAGACATTCCAGAGAGCCTCTGGCTGGTGTGAAGAGGTATGGGGAAGTTGCCGAACTGGCCCGGGAGCGAACAAGTCCGAACCCTGTGAGGGCAGTAGGTTTTGTCGGAGGTCGACCGTTACAGCGACAGGATATCGGCTCAGGCCTGTATCTGCAGAGTGCAGGCGCATCGCCTGAAACAGAGTGGTACCGCGGAGGAGTTTACCCTTCGTCTCTTAATTGGAGACGTAGGGTTTTTTGTATTGAAAGGAAGGCCGACCATGAAAAACACACACAAGTACAAGCCATATCCGACCATGCCGATGGCCAGCCGCCAGTGGCCGTCACGGCAGATGAGCAAAGCGCCGCAATGGTGCAGTGTTGACCTGCGTGATGGCAACCAGGCTCTGGAAATCCCGATGAATCTCGATCAGAAACTGCGCTTTTTCCAGCAGCTGGTCGACATGGGTTTCAAGGCGATTGAGATCGGTTTTCCGGCCGCGTCAGATACGGAATTCGCCTTCACCCGCTATCTGATAGAACACAATCTGATTCCTGACGATGTGGCGATCCAGGTACTAACGCAGTCACGCCAGCATATCATAGAGAAAACCTTCGCCGCGCTGAAGGGTGTCAAGAAAGCGGTGGTCCATCTTTATAACTCAACGTCAATGCTGCAGCGCGATGTTGTTTTCAGGATGGATCGTGCCCAGTGCATTGATCTGGCTGTTTTCGGCGCCAGGATGGTTCAGCAGATCGCGTCCGCGGATACCCACGGTTCAGACTTCATCTTCGAATACAGCCCGGAAAGTTTTACCGGAACTGAAATGGATTATGCCGTATCGATCTGTGACGCTGTTTGTGATGTCTGGCAGCCGACACCTGATAAAAAAGTGATCATCAATCTGCCGGCCACGGTTGAGATGTCGACACCGAATATTTACGCTGACCAGATTGAATATTTCTGTACCCATACACGGCATCGTGAATCGATTCTTGTCAGTCTGCATGCCCACAATGACCGCGGTACCGCCGTCGCGGCGACTGAACTCGCGCTGCTGGCAGGTGCTGACCGGGTCGAAGGCACCTTGTTCGGCAATGGCGAGCGAACCGGCAATGCCGACCTTGTCGCGCTGGCCCTGAATCTCTATTCCCAGGGCATCGATCCCCAACTTGATTTTTCCAATATCAACCAGTTGATTGATATTTATGAAGAAACTACGCGCATGCAGGTGCATCCACGCCATCCGTATGCCGGAGATCTGGTTTACACCGCGTTCTCCGGTTCCCATCAGGACGCGATCAATAAAGGTATGGCGGCCATGAAAAATCATCCTGACCATTGGGAGGTTCCGTATCTGCCGATCGATCCGCGGGATGTCGGCCGCAGCTATGATCCAATCATCCGGATCAACAGCCAGTCCGGCAAGGGAGGCGTCGCCTATATTCTCGAACAGCAATATGGTCTTGTCCTGCCGAAGCCGGTCCAGCAGGCCTTCAGCCAGATCGTCACACGGGTCTCCGACGAGCGTAATTCCGATCTGCTGCCCGAGGCGATTCATCAGCTGTTCTATGACAGCTATGTTGATATCATCAAACCGCTGAAACTGATCAGCTACCGTGAAGCGATGCTCGATGATCAGCATGTCGAGATGACGGCGACCCTGCAGCATAACGGCCGCCAGATTACAGTCACCGGACAGGGCAATGGTCTGCTGGACGCGTTCTGTGCCGCGCTGCAGGCTTATCTCAAGGCGAAAATTGAAATCACCGCTTATCAGCAGCATGCGCTGGAGCGTGGTTCAACCTCCAAAGCGATTACCTATGTCCAGATGCAAAACGGCGGCATCCAGCTGTATATCGGAGCCGGGATCAGCAGCAGCATCAGCAAGTCTTCGCTGCGGGCCGTGATCAGCGCCGTCAATCAGATGCCGCTCGGGTCCTGACGGGGCCGGGTGAATGAGATGATTATCGGGTTTCTGCCACTGGATACTCGACCCTGTACCTATGATCTGCCGGTGCAGCTCGCGCGACAGGCAGGGGCAACGGTCAGGCTCCCGCCGCAAGGCATGATGAGGCATTACAAAACAGGATCAGACACCCGTGCGCTGAGCCGCTGGCTGGAAGAAACAGCGCCGAAATGCGACGCGTTCGTCATCAGTGTCGAACAGCTGTTGTACGGCGGCCTCATCCAGTCCCGCCAGGCGCTGGTGGAACCGGATCTGCTGATGGAACGATTGCAGGTGCTGCGGCGGGTCAGAGAAAAGACACCGCGACTGGCGATTTATCTTGCCAATGTTCTGATGCGCACATCGATCAGTACGCTCGATTCCGAGACGCTCGTCTGGTGGGAAAAAGTCAATCGATATTCAACGCTGTATTACCGGGAAAAAGCCCATAACGACAGTGGCGCGGCCCGGCAATGCCGTCAGCTGGAAGGGGAGATCCCCGCGAAAATCCTGCAGACGTTCTTTGCGGCACGCCGCTGCAGCCATGAAGTCAACCGTGCCTGTATCCGTCTAGTGGCGGAAGGTGTCGCGGAGAATCTCCTGGTTCTGCAGGAAGATTGCGCACCTGAGGGTGTGCAGCGGTTTGAACGTGAGATACTGACAAATGACATCGAAACGCTTGGACTCACCGACAAGGTTCATATGTTCAACGGGACGGATGAGGCCGGAGCGCAGCTGCTGCAAAAAGCGATAAACCCCGAAGGATGCGGACTCAAAGTGATATGGCTCGGCAAGCAGACCGATTTTACCGCGAGTTATGAGGATCGTCCATTCAGGGAAAACCTGGCGGGGCATCTGCGGTCGCTGGCCATGCGCGAAGAAAACGGGGCGCAGTGTGTCCTGTTTATTCTGGTGCCCCGCTACCAACAGCGTGAAGCTTCGCAGCCATGCGATGATCCGACGCATGAGTACAGCGCTGATGATCTGCGGAAATTCAGCCGCGTCATCAGCACTTATTCCCGGAAAGGACGGCACTGTTATCTGCTGGACCTCGATTATGCCAATGGCGGAAACGTAAAGTTTCTCGAAATCCTGTCACGTACTCTGCCGATTCAGTCGCTCTGGGGCTACGCGGCATGGAATACGGCAAGCAATGCCCTCGGCACGCTGCTGGCGCAGATTCTGGCGAGCCAAGCCGGAAACGGCCAGCTGAACCGCGCTTTTACGTCGGAACGAGTTCTTGATGACGCGATCTATCAGGCCATCGTCCGCCAGACAGCGGCTGAACGCTTGAAAGCCCGCGGCGAGGACATTTACAATATCAAGGACTCAGTACGGGCCGAACACGATCTGCAGGAAGCATTCGAGGGGCTGCGGCCGCTGATGGACGCGATATTCAATGGAGAGGTTCCTGCGTTCGAAGCGAAGCTGCGCTGGCCACGTTTATTTGAAGCGGCGATATTCACACAATCAGGCGGCGGACCGGTTTTCGTGCCGGATACAAAGAACGTCTGAAGTTGATGGCTGAATTTGATCAATATCAGACTTTATTTTGTCAGAAAAAAGATTTTAATAATAACAGAATGAGATGAATGTTCATTCGCAGTATGTATGATTACCGAAAACAGAGCCGGTCCGATGACCGGTTTTTGTTTGTTAGGATGTCGAAAGGGCTCATTTGGCCGGAAGGAGCCGTTTTCGTGGATTTGACCTCTCCCCAATTAGACAAAATTTTTATTTTGTCTAATTGGGGATGAAAAAAAGACCGCTTGACTTTTGTCATGATCATCCTGTGTTCGAATGATCATCATGCATCTGTCAGATAATCATTCAATTCGTTCAGATGTCGGATCTCAAACGTTGGATTCAGAACAGTCTGAACCTCGCCTGCGGGATTATACCAGCAGGTATCAAGTCCTGACCGCAGTCCCCCGGCGATGTCCGCTGACAAAGAGTCTCCTATGACCAGCACCTGCTCCGGCCGATCAACTTCGAGCGCATTGAGCACATGGGCAAAATACGCAGGATCCGGTTTCTGGCAGCCCATCTCTTCGGACACAAAGACATCCTGGAAATATGGCGCCAGCGGTGACGCCTTCAGCCTTGGATACTGTACCTGGGCAAACCCGTTGGTGATCAGCGCCAGACGATGTGTCCCGCTTAATTGGCGGCAGAGGGTTTCGGCTCCATCGATCAGGTCAGGACATTGGCTCAGCTTTTCCAGATAACAGTCGCTGAAGGCATGGCTGTCAACGGTTCGGCCGAAGGCTTCAAATAAACGAAGGAAACGAAGATGACGCAATGCCTCTCTTGTCACGCTTCCCTGTTCGTATTCCAGCCAAAGGGCGTTGTTAATATCCTGATATATATTGTGAAATGGTGTTGTCACAGTGACACCGAAAAGACGAAGCGCATGCTCAAGTGCCTTGCGCTCTGCACTGATATAGTCAAACAGTGTTCCATCAGCGTCAAACAAAAGATATCGGTAACGGTTCATGCGCGGCTCCAATGGTCAGTTCCCGGTCATCTGAGTATCGCTTGCGGACAGCCCGCCCAGATCGGAAATTCCGATGATGCGATACCATTCACTCAGATCACGGATCGGGTTATACATTTCAAACAGTAGGACAAGCGCCAGGATAATCCCGATGATCAGGAGCAGCTGGCGCAAAAAACGCTGCTGGCTTTCCATCTGATATTTGCGGTTGATTTTCGCGACGGTGGTATAGCCTTTGAGACGATAGACTTTTTGTCGGCTTCTGCGGCGGATGGGCGGCGTTTTCCGGCGGATCGGTTGTTGTTTCCGTGCAGGCTGCGAGCCCGATGCTTCAGTTGCCGTGGCGGTCATGTTCCTGATGGAATTGACCGCGATGGTCTGCTCAGAGA
>RZZF01000132.1 GCA_009929975.1 Clostridia bacterium | reverse complement strand
GAATTGGCCCGCTATCTCGAGGTTTAGTTCGACCATGTGAACGCTGATGGCCCCTATAGTCTGTCCTGATCGTCATTCGGCGGTGATGCCGCTGAAATAACAACATCTTAAAATGTGGAGGAAACCGTATGAAAGACTACAAGAATTTCCAGGTCGCGTCCTATGTGTATGCCTATTATCTTGACCGGGCAGATGAACAGGAGATCCAATACGGCATTGATTACTTCAACCGGTATATCCCGCTGAAGAAGGTCTATCTCGAAACCCATCGCGGCCTTGTCCGTGTTCCGCGTGAAAAAATGGAGAAAGCGATCGCCGTGTATCAGAAGAACGGGATCGAGGTTTCAGGCGGTATCACATCGACGGGCACTCTGCCGGGAAATCCCAAACCATCAATCTTCGATACCTTCTGTTTCACGGATCCGGATTATCGCAAGGAATATCTCGAGATTGTCCGCTATACCGCGTCTCTGTTCGATGAAATCATTCTCGATGACTATTTCTTCACTGCCTGCCGCTGCGAACAATGCATTGAGGCCAAGGGGACGAAGAGCTGGGATCAGTACCGTCTTGATCTGATGGAAGAGGTATCCCATGAGATCGTTGACCTGGCAAAATCTGTCAACCCGAAGATCAATTTCATTATCAAGTATCCGAACTGGTATGAGTCTTATCAGGCTAACGGCTATAATCCTGAAAAACAAAAAGATATATTTGACATGGTCTACAGCGGAACGGAAACCCGCAATCCTTGTTACAGCCAGCAGCATCTGCAGCGCTATCTCAGCTACAGCATCATCCGTCTTCTGGATAATGTCGCCCCTGGCCGCAACGGCGGCGGCTGGATTGATCTGGGTGGTTCATCGGATAACATCAACTTCTGGCTGGAGCAGGCCAATCTGACCATGCTGGCCCGGGCTCGTGAGCTGATGCTGTTCAATTTCTTCACCATGGTCGACTCGCCGGCATTGCCGCCTCTCGGCCAGCAGTTCTACCGCATTGACGCGTTGCTGGACCATGCCGGACAGCCGGTCGGCGTTTCGCTTTATGAACCCTATAACGCGGAAGGCGAAGACCAGGTCGTCAACTATCTCGGCATGGGCGGCATTCCCTTTGAACCGACGCCTGAGTTCAAGAGCGATGCCCCGGTCATTTTCCTGACCGCCGCTTCAGCGCACGATCCGGCGATTGTCGGCAAAGTGGAAGCTTATGTGCGCCAAGGGGGCCGGGCGATTGCCACTAACGGCTTCTTCCGTGCGGTCTATGATCAGGGCATCAAGGATCTGACGACGGTTCGCCTGACGAATCGCCATGTCAGCGGGAAAATCTACATGATCGATCATTACAATACCAATGCCGGCGCGTTTGCCGAGGCTTCTGATCCGATCAGCTTTGAGGTTCTCGACTATAAGACCAATTCAACCTGGGGTGATGTCCTGATGCAGGCTGATGAAGATAATTTCCCGATTCTGACCGAGGATAATTATGGCCGCGGGAAGTTCTATATTCTCAATCTGCCGGATAACTTCGCCGACCTGTACAAATTGCCGAAGGAAGTCTGGCGGATGATCCGCAAAGATTTCGCGTTCGGTACACCGGTGTATCTGGGCTCCAAGGCTCGCTATAACCTGTTTACCTATGATAATGATGTGTTTGGTGTCAGCAGCTATCGTCCGATGCGTGAAACATTGGAAGTCGTGGTGGCCGGCGCAGACATCCGCGGGATCCGCGACATCGAAACCGGGCTGACCCTGACGTCTTCATGGCAGCTGCCGGTTCCGTCACGCCGTGGTGACAGCGCGACCGTTGAAGCGGAAGCACCGGAATTTGTCTACCAGGTTCCGATGATGCCGGGTCAGTTGAGGTTCTTTCAGCTTTTGCGCTGAATTTGAACGCCTGCGGCAGCAATCAGAAATAAAATGAACAGGGGGTGCTGTGACGGTTCATGCCGTGGCGGCATCCCTGTTTCATTGCGTAACGGGCTGACGTTTCATATAATAAAGTTGACAGCGGATCAGCCCGGCTGCGGGAAGGACTCTCGAATGCGCTATCTCCACGCGTCTTCTGACAATTACGAAGACTTTGCCAGCGGGCGGGTCCTGCACCATGCTCCCGGCCTGACCAATTTTCCGGTCCGACTGGCGCAGGAGATCTTCATGCGGGCGGCTTCCCGGCTGCCGACGGCCTCCCCGGTCTGTCTCTATGATGGATGCTGTGGCAGCGGCTATCTACTAACGGTACTCGGATTGCTCAATCAAGCGAAAATTCACCGGATCATCGGTCGTGATATCAATCAGCAGGCGATTGAAGTGGCAAAGCGTAACTTGTCCTTGCTGTCTCATAAAGGCCTGGCACAACGGCGGTTGGAAATTGAGCACCATCTGTCTGAGTTCAGGCGTCCATCCTATCAGCAAGCCCTGGCCAGCCTTGATCGGATCGCCGGACAGCTGATTGGTCCGGAGATTGAGATTGATCTTGACCGCGGCGATCTCTTTGATCCTCAGCCGCTGCAGTGGCCGCCCGATATTGTCTTTATGGATCTTCCTTATGGGCGACTGACCGCCTGGCAGACCGATCAATCAACACAGATCCGGTCGAATGATCAAGATAACCTTTCAGTCGCTCTCCTTCTGCAGTCGCTGAGCCGGCAGATCAGCCGGCAGACGATCGTCGCGCTCAGTATGGATCGCAATGAGAAGTGGGTGTTGAGCGGCTATCGGCGTCTGGAACAGCAGATCATCGGCCATCGGAAATTCGTGATCTGCCAGTTGGATGGTCCGTCCGATCCGGATGAGTCATCAATAAAAGAAAAAAACAAATAAGAACGGAGAAAACGTATGAATGTCTATCGCTATCCCTGGAAACTGGTTCCCAACAAGATTGTCCGTTATCCCGGCGGTCGTGAGCTCGATCGATTCCGCGGTATCTTTCCAGGTGCGGACGACAATCGTCCGGAGGCCTGGATCGGCTCGGATACCCGGACGATCAACGCACTGGAAAAGGGGGATCCCAATGATGGCTGCTCCGAATGTATCCTGCCGGACGGAACCCGCTGCTATCTGTTTGAAGCGATCGAAAGAGATCCTGAACAGGCCTTGGGCAAAACCCATGTCGACCAGCATGGCCATCGGGTGGGGCTGCTGGTTAAACTGCTTGATGCCGAGCTGCAGCTGGGTCTTCAGACCCATCCGACCCGGCCGTATGCCAAGCAGCATTTCAACAGTGATTATGGCAAGGAAGAGAGCTGGTATGTCATCGGCAAACGGGATGACAGTTCAGAACCACCTTATGTTCTGCTCGGTTTCAAGGAAAATGTGACACGCGCACAGTTTGAAGCAGCTTACGATGCAGGCGATATCGCGTCAATGGAAGCCTGCTGCCATAAAATACCGGTTGAGGTCGGCGACGCGTTCTATATCGCGGCAGGTGCTCCGCACGCGATTGGCTGCGGCTGTTTCATCGTTGAGGTCCAGGAGCCGTCAGATATTACGGTCGGTGCCCGTAAACTAAAAGAAGCGGGTCCTGAAGAACAGGAAGCGCATAAGCAGCGCCTGTTGGGCTGTTATATCTATAACGGCAGTTCTTATGAAGAAAATCTGAAGCGTTATCGGATCGAGCCGCAGCTGATTCGTTCCGGTGGCTGGGGTCGGGAGCAGATCGTAATCGGGCCGGGAACGGCTGAATATTTTTCATTCACCCGGCTCGACACATCGGAAAAAGTACCCCTGACCAGAACGGGTGCGCTGCAGACTGTGATTGTACTGGGAGGTGAAGGCCGACTGACATGTGCGGATCAGGTGGTGACAATCAAACAGGGCGATGAGCTGTTCATTCCCTATGCGGCAGACGATATCAGCGTTGAACCGGTCGACGGCAGCAGCTTGTCGCTGATTCTCTGCCATCCGGCTCATGTTCGCCATCAACGACAAGGAGAATGATCATGATCAAGTACGGGTTTAATTTCTTATGGATGTTTGTCCATCATGGACAGCCGCCGGCTCCGGTCGCGGAAAACGAGTTGGATTTTCTGGCAGATCACGGCTTCAATTTTGTCCGGATCCCGACAGATTATAATTTCTGGACGAAGGATTTTGATTACTTTCATCCCAATGAGGATGTCTTTGGCCATATCGACCGCTATCTGGCGGCCTGCCGCGAGCGCGGACTGCATATGTGCCTGAATCTGCATCGTGCTCCGGGCTACTGCATCAACCGAAATGACCGGGAGAAACACAATCTCTGGGTCGATGAGATCGCACAGGACGCGTTTGTTTTTCTCTGGGAAACGTTCGCGCGGCGTTATCTGGGAATCTCCAGCCGTGAACTGAGCTTTGATCTGGTCAATGAACCGGCAGATATCGGACAATACGGACTGACACGTGACCGGCATGAAGCTCTGATGCGCCGGACCATCAAAGCGATCCGCGCGATCGATCCGCAGCGTGAGATTGTCCTGGACGGTCTTGGCGGCGGCAACCTGGCGATGCCTGAACTGGCAGATGCCGGAGTTGTCCACAGCGGACGCGGCTATCAGCCGATGTGCATCAGCCATTATCAGGCGGAATGGTGGAAGGGACATGAAGGATTGCAGGAGCCATTCTATCCCGGAATTGAATGGATGGGACGGGTCTGGAACAAAGAGACGCTGCGCGAGTTCTATCAGCCCTGGGTCGATGTACAGAACATGGGCGCACAGATTCATATCGGAGAATTCGGCTGCTATGACAAGACACATAATGATGTCGCGCTGGCCTGGTTCAAGGATCTGCTCGGCTTATTCAAAGATCTGAAGTGGGGCTACTCGCTGTGGAATTTCAAAGGTGCCTTCGGTATTGTTGAGCATGGCCGTCCCGGCACGGTCTATGATGACTACAAGGGGTTCAAAGTTGACCGCAAGCTGCTCGAACTTTATTTGGAAAATCGTGTCATCGAATAAAAGACTTATTCAGCCAATCATCAATACTTTATTGGTCGAAACTTCGGTTTCGACCTTTTTTTACTTGACATTTTGGTTAATATAGTGAATATGAATCGCATCTCTATATGCATTATGTCTAAGAGCTGTTTACAGAAATTATACATAATATTGAAACTACACAAACAGATTGCTATTATGTGGTCAGGGGGTTACAATAATGCACAAATGAGCTTTCGCTTTTTCGTTCGATTTCACGGCTGCATGCCATGCGGCACATCACTGGACGGTCACCAAATAACATGGGCAGGCCTGTGAACGGGAAAAACGAACCGGCTCAAAATCCCGACAAAAGTTGAATGTTATTGAATCGCCGGTCGCCATATTGGCGTCAGAGCAGTGTCAAGGAGGAATTGCGGATGTCAGTCCAGCCATCGATTGGGCCGCGCAAGCTGGGTAAGCGAAGTATATGGAAGCGAATCTGGGAATATCGCTGGATCTATGCCATGTTGGTACCGGCTACGATATTTTTTATTATTTTCAGATACGTTCCGGTTTATGGAATTCAGTTGGCGTTTAAGAACTACAAGCTGGCCGGTATCGCAGCCAGCGAGTGGAATGATTTCGCTCACGGAATGTCAACACTTTAGCGGACAATTTACTAAGCCACAGCTTGTAGATGCTGTTGTTGCCATTGTTTGAGGTACTGAACAGGGCTGAGATAACCCAG
>RZZF01000452.1 GCA_009929975.1 Clostridia bacterium | reverse complement strand
CTGTGCGAATACACCAGCCACGGACATTGTGGCCTGCTCGACACGGACCAGAGGACCATCGACAATGACCGGACGCTGCCGGAACTGGCCGCGGCAGCCGTCAGCTGTGCTGCTGCCGGGGCTGACGGGGTGGCACCATCCGACATGATGGACGGCCGTATCGGCTACATTCGCCAGGCCCTCGATGCGGCTGGATATGCCAATTGCCTGATTATGGCCTACAGTGCAAAATATGCGTCTGCCTTCTACGGACCTTTTCGTGAGGCCGCCGGATCTGCGCCATCCTTTGGCGACCGGCGCAGCTACCAGATGGACCCCGCCAACCGCCGTGAAGCCTTGCGTGAAATCGATTTGGATCTGGCCGAAGGGGCAGACATCATCCTGATCAAGCCCGCTCTGGCCTATCTGGATATCGTCCGCGATGCCGCCGAGCGCTGTGACCGGCCGGTTGCAGCTTACCATGTCAGCGGCGAATACAGCATGATCAAGGCCGCAGCCGAGAATGGCTGGATTGACGAACGCCGGATTGTGCTGGAGTCGCTGCTGGGCAGCCGCCGGGCTGGCGCTGCGATCCAGATCACCTATCATGCGCTCGATGTCGCACGCTGGCTGGCAGCAGGAGAGGGGCTATGAACAAATCCATGTTGTCGTCGGACTGGTTTGACCGAGCCCAGAACTCGATCCCAGGCGGGGTCAATAGCCCGGTCCGGGCGTTTCGTTCGGTAGGCCAGTCACCCCGTTTTATTGCCCGTGGCCAGGGTAGCCATCTCTGGGATGAAGAAGGCCGAGAATACATTGATCTCGTTGGCTCGTGGGGCCCGCTGATCCTCGGTCATGCGCACCCCGCAGTGCAAGAAGCGATCGTTAAAGCTGCCGCATCAGGTTGGACTTTTGGCGCACCTACGACAGGGGAAGTTGAATTGGCCGAGCAAATCTGCCGCCTGGTGCCCTCGGTTGAAAAAGTCCGTCTGGTCAGTTCCGGGACGGAAGCTGTCATGACGGCCATCCGCCTGGCTCGCGCGTTCACCGGTCGCGACCTCATCATCAAAATGGACGGCTGCTATCATGGTCACTCCCATGGTCTCCTGGTCCAGGGTGGGTCAGGACTGCTGACGAATGGACTGACGGACAGTGCCGGTG
>RZZF01000451.1 GCA_009929975.1 Clostridia bacterium | reverse complement strand
GATACATACAGACCACCGCGTCATATTCTCCCTGTACAGCTTTGAGAAACACGGTATCCGGTGCGATCGGTCCGGTACACTGAATACCTTCCTGCCTGGCTCTATTGACAGCCGGAATGATCGACTGCAGTTCCTCACCACCGAACGCGCCATTTTCACCGGCATGTGGATTCAGCCCGGCAACCGCGATCTTCGGTGCCGGCATCAAACGGCGCAGAGCCTGATCGGTCAGGCGGATCACATCAACAACCCGCTGTGTTGTCACTGCCTTCACTGCTTCCGTGATCGAAACATGGGTGCTGACATGGGTCACCGTCAGTTTCTCACTCGTCAGCATCATCGTATAATCTGTACAACCGCAAAGGCTGGCCAGCAGTTCCGTATGACCTGTAAAATCCGGCAAAGAGAGGCGCGTCGCCTCTTTGTTCATCGGCAGGGTCACAACAGCATCAATTTTTCCCGCGTGATACAGTTCAACGGCTTTGACCACATACTGAGCCGCGGCGACGCCGGACTGACGGTTGAGCTGACCAGGCCGGATCTGTGTCATCTCCAGACAGCCGAGATCAAAGACATTCAGGCGATCGGTGACCAGATCCAGTGTGTCCGTCACAGTATGTAAAGGAACATTCAGTGATAATGTCTGGTTGCAGAGAGTCAGGGCGGACAAGTCGCCAATGACAAAAATATCAGATGGCAGATGTCCCTCCTGCCAGGCCTTCAATGCCAGCTCAGGCCCGATTCCGGACGCGTCGCCCATGGTCACCGCGATTCGTTTCGTATTCATGCCTCAGTCCTCTCTGTCTGTATTCCGTCGTTCTGGTCAGACATCCCGATCACGTCGTCAATTTCCTGCAGGACCCGATCATGACCGAGTCCGCCGGCCTTACTGAAAAGCATCATATCTCCGCTCCTGGTCGTGATCAGCGACTGGACAACACCGGGAGTGACTTCCCGCAGGGGCAGCAGATAGTGAAAGCCGAGTTCACGGGCGATCGAAAACAGTGTGTCACCACCAAAAACAACCAACGAAAATCGCGTGTTTTCCGTAGCGAGCTGCTTTACAGCCTGTGCCAGACTGACTGCCACCGTCTGTGCGTCAATCGTTTGATCAAATGCCGAGCTGGTATCAATTGTCTGTAAG
>RZZF01000131.1 GCA_009929975.1 Clostridia bacterium | reverse complement strand
ATCTCAATGCGCACCCAAATGCTGTTGCAATTTGGAAACAGCTCAAGAAAGACGCAGGATTTGAAGAAACTCCACTCGCAGAAATGCCGCTAGATACTCTAAAGGCATTATTTATAAAGCTAACACTCGATTAAAGAAAGGACATGACAATGAGCAAAAAGACCAACGAAAACTCAGTAGGCGTAAAAGAAATAGAGAGAGACGGACTCTCTGAAAAACAAACATCAAAAGGCGTGAGCCCCGGAAAGATTAATAAATCAGAACAACTCAAGCTCGAAAATCAATACTTACATTCTGAAGTAGAGCGCCTTTACACTGAAAACAGACGATTACAAGCGTTAGGCGGGCTGAAGCGGCACATGACATAATGCACAAATATAATATAATAAACAGTTTATACCGCATAGAAAAAGCAATGAAACAGCCCCCCGGATACTGTCGTCCGGAGAGCTGTTTCGCGGAGAACATGAAATCATGACGATCGCTCAGTCATGATGGCATGCATCAGAAAAGTGGTGATCGGAACATTCTTCACCAGACGACTCAAGCCGTCCTTCCGCATAGGCGGCGAGAGTGTTTTCAACACTGTCTTTCACGCCGGTCATAACGGAAATATCCCGTTCACGGAACAGCTCAATCGCACCGGAGCCCATCCCGCCGGCGATCACCGTATTCACGTTGTGTTCGCTGAGGAGAACCGGCAGAAGGCCAGGCTGATGGGGCGGGCTGGGCAGGAAACTGCGGTTCCTGACGGTTCCCTGTTCGATGTCAGCCAATGTAAAGCCGTCGCAGTGGCCGAAATGGGGAGAAACGTGCTTCCCCTGTGTCGCGATCGCGATCCTTGTCATAATGGCAACCTCCTTTTTTGCTGTCCATTGAGCGGTCGACAGCAGATCATTCCTGTCAGCGGTGTTCCGGCAGCTGAAGCAGCGCCCGGGTCGTTTCCGGCAGAACCTCTTTGTGATAGCGTTCGATATGTCCCCGGTCGCACAGTGCGCTCAATTCCGGATCCAGCGCGACCTGGTCAAGGAAGGGGACCTTCATCGCCGCGGCGACCTCCCGGCTGTTGCTGTGTCCGAAAAGTTCAATGCGTTTTCCGCAGTGGGGACACTCGATGTACGACATGTTCTCAACAATTCCGATCACCGGGATATTCATCATGCTGGCCATATTGATCGCTTTCTTGACGATCATCGCGACCAGATCCTGCGGGGACGTGACAATGATGATGCCATCAAGCGGCAGTGACTGGAAAATCGTCAGGGGGATGTCACCGGTACCGGGCGGCATGTCGATCATCAGGTAATCCAGATCTCCCCAGATCACATCAGACCAGAACTGCTTGACGGTATTGGCGAGAATCGGACCGCGCCAGATAACCGGTTTACTGGGGTCTTCCAGCAGCAGATTGATCGACATCAACTGAATATCACTATGCGTGCGTACGGGGAAAATCCCCTCGTCGGTCGTGCGGGGACGAAACTGGTCGGCACCGAAGAGGCGGGGAATGGTCGGTCCTGTGATATCGGCATCGAGTATACCGATTCGTCGGTCGCTGCCGCGCTGCAGATAAGTCGCGGCCAGACCGGTAACCAATGATTTTCCGACTCCTCCCTTGCCACTGAGAACGCCGATCGTCCGCTTGATCTGATTCAATGGATGGGTTTCACAGGCGAAATTCGGAGGGGTTCCGGGTTGTTTCGGAGCTGAATTTGTTTGATCTGGCATATGATGGTGTCCTTTCCCGATCGATTGACATGATGGTCAGTGTCTGTTTGGGCACGTTCGCGGCAGCGCGGACTATTCGATGAGAATTGTGCTGCCTGTCTGTGCGTACTGAACTGTGTGGCCGAGTGCCGTGCTCATCGTGCAGATGGAAGCGGCTCCGGTGCAGTGCATCGGGTAGACGCGGCGGACCGCGAGTTCCCTGAGAGCCTCGATTGTCTGATTTAAGCGGATGTCAGTCACATCAGACAGATGCATGCCGCCGATCACCGTATCGATCGACCGGCCCGGGAAACACCGCTGGACATAGCGCAGGCAGCTGACCGGTCCCGGATGGCTGCAGCCGAGCACGACCGTCAGTCCTTTTTTCCCATCAATGACCAGCAGCTGCTCTTCCGGCATCTGTTTTGTTCCTTTATCCCGGTCCGTCTGTTCCCAGATTTCGATTGTGGGGATATCCGTCAGGACCCAGGCCAGATCGGCCACCTGCGTGATGGCCCGGCAGGGCAGCAGCCGCGCGGCGATGTCCGGCCGGTCGCTGAAAGACCAGGGCAGGCCGCTTGATTCATATCGGCCCGACTTTTGGACAAAAGCGTCCGGATGAGCCAGCAGGCGGGGTCCACGTGACCATCCGGGGAAAAATGCCAGTCCGCCGCCATGGTCATAGTGGCCGTGGCTGAGAATCACGGTGTGGCTCGTCATCAGATCAATTCCGAGATGGCGGGCGTTGCGCAGAAACAGATCGCTCTGACCGGCATCAAACAGAAGTCGGACCGAGCCGAGTTCCAACCAGAATGACAGGCCATGTTCAGCCTGCAGGCCGCGCTGCCGGACACTGTTTTCCACCAGGATGGTCAATCGATTCATACGAAAGTCCCCTTTCTCAGCTGCCGGGTCAGTTTCTGCCACAAGTCCGTGACCGGGTCGATGAATGAGTGCAGGTCGGCCCCGTAGGGCGACAACCCCTGCTGCAGGGCTGATACGACCGCCGGATCAAACGGAATCTCGGCCAGAACTTCCACACCGGCTGTCTGGCAGTCCGCGTGGATCGCCTGGCACAGCTCAGCGTTCAGATCGGACTTGTTGATACAGACAAAGGCAGGCACCCGGAAATGTCCGGCCACTTCGAGAATCCGCTGCATATCATGCCGTCCGGACACCGTCGGTTCGGTTAGGATCACCACCGCGTCGGTCCCGGTGATTGAGGCGATGACCGGGCAGCCGATACCCGGTGACCCGTCAATCAGAACATACGATTCATCGGTCATTTGATCGAAAATCAGTTTTCGCACCTCAGTCACCAGCTTGCCGGATCCGTCTGCACCCGGCAGCAGTCTGGCATGCGCGAAGGATCCATGCTCTGTCTGTGAGAGCATGACCTGTCCGGTGATCTGTGTCCGCAGCGTGACCGCGCCGGCCGGGCAGACCAATCGGCAGACCCCGCATCCCTCGCAGGACAGCGGGTCGACATGATAGACCGGATCAGCGCTGATCGCGTCAAAGCGGCAGAACTGGCGGCACATGTCACAGGCCACACAGGCCTCCCCGTCAATGATCGCGATCTGGGAACCGGAATAGTCGCGGGTCGTTTCTGTTTTGGCCTGCATCAGAAGATCAAGGTTCGGCGCGTCCACATCACAGTCGGCGATCAGACGGATGCCGGCCAGCTGGCTGATTGTCGCGACAACCGTTGTCTTGCCTGTGCCGCCTTTGCCGCTGATAAAGACAATCTGCTTCATCGGTCCGTCTCCTTTCTGATTCGTTCCGCGAGACCGTTGAAAAGCGGACGCCAGGGGCTGTCCGGATCAATCGGCAGATAACCGCGGCTGTATCTGACCGCGATGTCGCGGCTGAAAGGGATCCGGGCCAGGACCGGCAGGTTTTCCTGACGGCAAAATGAATCGATGATCAGGTCGGTACCGTTTGACTTATTGATCACAACACCGGCGGGCAGGCTGAGGTCACGAACCAGTGACACAATCATTTTTAGATCATGCAGGCCAAACGGTGTCGGCTCGGTTACGAGGAGCGCGTAGTCGGCTGATCTCAGAACATGGACAACCGGACAGGAAGACCCCGGCGGGGCATCAAGAATGCTCAGATGATCTGGGTCGGCTTCACGGATCAGACGATCAATGATCGGCAGGCCGACCGGCTGTCCGGTCCGGAGGACCCCCTGTCGGAAATGGCCGTCAGCACTGCGGTCGATCTGGCCGATGACCTGGTCGATTTCACAGATCGCCCCGGGTTTGCAGGCGATCAGGCAGGCCCCGCAGTGGTGGCAGAGATCAGGGAAGACCATGATGCGGCTGCCGACGGCGGCCAGCGCGTTGAACTGACAGGCCCTGACGCAGGCGCCGTACATCGTGCAGAGCGCGGGGTCTACTTCAGGTACCGGAACCGTGACGGAGTCATGCAGGCTAAGATCAGGACTGAGAAAGAGAAAGCCGTTTGGCTCCTCTACATCACAGTCGATATAATCGGCGTCCGGCAAAAGTGACGCCAGGCTGGCGGCTACGGTCGTCTTGCCCGTTCCGCCTTTGCCGCTGAGTACTGCGATCTTCATGTGGCTCAGCTCCGGCCGCGATGAGCCTGTCCGGCGGCTGAGATCGGACTGAGGGCATCCTGATGCCATGCGCTGAGCTGGTCATCCGCCGTTCCCTCGACGGCCTCGTACAGACGGATGTCAGACGCGCTGAGAACCTGCCAGGCATTCGGCCCGAGATGGCCGGTGATTAATACATCGATACCGGCATCAATCAGTTTCTGGGCCATGGCGATGCCCGCTCCGCTGGCCGGTGCCAGACTTCCCTGTTCGATGCAATCGAGCTGAACATTGTTTTCATCAAAGATCAAAATGTATTCAGCCCTGCCGAAGCGTTGGTCGACCGGGTCAAGGCGTGTTTTTCCGAGTGTTGTGACTGCGAGTTTCATAAAAGGCCTCTTTCTGTTGAAGTGAGCATATGCCCGTAATCAGTGTATGAAAAATAGCAGCCACTGTCAATCAGGAAAGCCGAGTATTTTTCTGACCGCACTCATCCGCTGATCTGCACTATGCTATAATCGGTTCGTCAGGAATGCTCAGTCAAAGGAGGAAGATTTATGTCAGACAGACAAAAAATAGCGCTGGTCACAGGCGGCAGCCGCGGGATCGGAGCGGGTATCGCACGCAAGTTGGCAGAGTACGGCTACGACATCGCGCTGACGTATGCGACGAGTGAGGATGAAGCGGAAGCGGTCGCGGCATCTATCCGGCAGTCGTATGGCCGTGAATGCCTGGTTCTGCAGGCCAGTATGGAGCAGGAGGATGTCCCGGCCCGGATCGTGGAACAGACGGTGGCCCGATATGGCCGGCTCGATCTGCTGGTGAACAATGCCGGCCTGACGATTACCGGATCCGTGCTCGATATGCCGGCAGATAAACTGAATTATCTGATCAACCTCAATTTCCGGGGCTATTTTCTCGCGGCCCAGGCCGCGACCCGGGTGATGCGTGATCAGAAGATCAAAGGCAATGTCATCAACATCACATCGAGCCGCGGCGAACGCGCCTATCCGGGCGACGCGATCTACGGCGGCCTGAAAGCCGGCATGAACCGGGCAATCCAGTCGATGGCGCTGGATCTGGCGCCTTATGGGATCCGCATCAACAATGTCGCGCCCGGCGCGACCCGGGTGCGCGACAGCCAGCCGTCTGACCGGTTTTATGACGGACTGGCCCCGCGAATTCCGCTGGGCCGCATCGGAACCCCGGAGGACATGGGCGAAGCCGTGGCCTGGCTGGCATCCGATAAGGCCAGCTATATCACCGGTGTGACCCTGCGTCTGGACGGCGGCCTGATTCTGGCCGGAATGCCGGAGCGGTTCGATGGCGGCGACGATGAATCAATCGAACGGTATGGCTGGGGCTATGTCCATCCGAAGGAGGATGAGTGATCCG
>RZZF01000130.1 GCA_009929975.1 Clostridia bacterium | reverse complement strand
CAGCAGCGAGATCAGCATGCAGCCGACGAGCAGGGCATCCTCGAACGTATAAATATCTTCCAGTTGCGGCGGCGCAATCTGCCAGGGTGCCATTTGACTGTCTGCGTCATTGGAATGAAACCAGACATTCCATTCATCGAAGGATAGATTGATCTGCTTTCGGCTTCGTTTTCTGGCCTGGACATAGTCACAGATGCTGGTCACTTTTTCGATAAAGACATCCATATCAAGCGAGTAGGCGAGAAAGTCAGCCAGATTGTCATCCCGGTTGCCATAATATTGGTGCAGTGAGATGTAGTCGACATGCTCATAGGTATGATCGAGTACCGTCGCCTCCCAGTCGGCGAATGTCGGCATGGTCAGATTCGAACTGCCGCAGGCGACGAGTTCAATGTCAGGGTCGACCAGCCGCATGACCTTGGCGCTTTCCAGTGCGACCCGGCCGTATTCATCGGCGGTTTTGTGGCCGATCTGCCAGGGCCCGTCCATTTCATTGCCGAGACACCATAACTTGATGCCATGGGGATCCGGATGCCCGTTCTGCCGTCTCAGATCACTGTAGTGGGTGCCGCCTGGATGATTGCAGTACTCAACCAGATTCCGGGCCGCGTCCGGACCGCGGGTTCCCAGATTGACAGCCATCATGACCTCGGATTCCGCCAGCGCGGCCCATTGACAGAACTCATCGGTTCCGAACTGATTCGTTTCGAGCACACGCCAGGCAAGCTCCAGCCGGGTCGGCCTTTGGTCAACCGGACCGACACCGTCTTCCCAGTTGTATCCGGAGACAAAATTGCCGCCCGGATAACGGATCACGGGCACATTGAGACGCCGGATCATTTCAAGGACATCCTGCCGGAAACCGTGCTGATCGGCTGTCGGATGGCCTGGATCATAGATCCCGCCATATACAGCACGGCCGAGATGCTCAATGAAGGATCCGAATAACCGCGGGTTGACGTCGCCGGTTTGAAATTCACTGACCAGTGTCATAGCTGATTTTCTCATGAATTGACCTCCCGATCATAAAATGATGACTTGATATCATGATACCATAGACCCTATCGAGGCGGCAGAGGCACATGTTATAATGATGCCAGCCGGTCAACCGGCAGACAGGACGCCATGGGGGTTTTTGCCATGTATGATGTAACGGCGATCGGTGAGCTGCTGATCGATTTCACACCGCTCGAACCATCCGCTCAGGGACGGCCGGTTTTTGAACAGAATCCCGGTGGTGCGCCGGCGAATGTGCTGGCTGCTTTGAGCCAGTTCGGACATTCAACAGCTCTGATCGGCAAAGTCGGCCGCGATCCGTTCGGGGACAGCCTGCGGTTGACACTTGAGCAGTCGAGAATCGAGACCCAGGGCCTGCTCATGTCTGAAACTTACCCGACCACACTGGCTTTCGTCCACCTTGATCAACGGGGGGACCGCTCATTTTCTTTTTATCGTCAGCCCGGTGCGGATGTCATGCTTGAAGCGTCGGAGATTGCCTTCAACCTGATTGATGACTGCCGGATATTTCATTTCGGTTCAGTTTCGATGACCGATGATCCGGCCCGGCAGGCGACATTGGCTGCTGTTCATTATGCTCATGACAGTAAGAAGCTGATTTCCTTTGATCCCAATCTGCGCCCGATGCTCTGGCATTCACTACAGGAAGCGCGACGGCTGATCCTGTCGGTTCTGCCGCTGGTGGACTGCCTGAAGGTGTCTGATGAAGAACTGCGGTTTCTCACAGAAGAGTCCGATCTGAAGCGCGGTACAGCTAAACTGCTCAACGACTTTGATCTTCAGCTGATCCTGGTGACTCTGGGGCGGAGAGGTGCTTATGGGCGAACGCCGCTGACCGATGGCCAGCATCCGGCCTATGACGTCCACACGATTGATACGACCGGTGCCGGGGACGCGTTTACCGGCAGCGTACTCCATGATCTGCTCAGTGATGAACGCGCGCCGGCTGATCTGAATGAAACAGATCTCATGAGCCTGCTGGCCCGTGCCAACGCGGCCGGGTCACTGGCAACGACCCGCAAGGGCGCGATTCCGGCGATGCCGACAGCTCAGGCAATTGAGGAGTGTCTGCGGATGACCCCGCTGCTGACCATCACCGATTAGGGTGCCTGTTTGATCAGGCTTGTTCATCAGGGTGGTCGGAAACTTCTGGCAACTCAACAGCGGTATCCGGCTGTTGTGGCGGAAGCCCGGTCTGCTGCCTGCGGCGCCTGCGCACGCGGCGGCGTACAATCAGAAGAATGACCAGTACCGGTATCCAGATCGGGGCAGAGGCTACCAGAATAACCGCGATCCACTGCAGCGCGTTGACAACAAAACTGGCGACCATTCGCAGGCCGCTGCTCATCAGATATCCCATATCCGACCAGGAAAGCGCTTTCCAGCTGATTTCACGTCGGGTCTGGACAGGATCATTCAACTGGCGCAGTGCCAGGGTGATCGTTGATTCCTTAAGCTGGTTCTGCCACAATTGCAGACGCCCTTTGATCTGTTCAATTTCCAGGGTCAGTTGATTAATCTGCGACTGCACCGACAGGCTTTCTTCGATTGAGGCCGCTTCATCCAGATAATCATAATAACGTTCCAGCGCGGTTTCCATCGACTTCAGGCGCGTCTGCGCGTCGAAATATTGTACTGTTATATCTTCGGTATCGGTCGCCACAAAACGGAGCTCACCGAGTTCAGCCGCATAATCGAGACAGGCATCGAGATGCTCAGGTGGAACCCGCAGCTTCGCGTCGATTGAAACGATCTCGTTCTGGACATGGGTTGTCTGCTGCAGTTCATAACCGCCTTTGCCGCTGACAAAAGCGGCAAACTTCTCATAGCTGTCTTTTACGTCTGACGCGATCAGCGTCAGTGAGGCGTTGCGGATCACGCGGCGATCTGAAATTTGAGACGCTGGATCTTCGCCAGATGCCTCATGATTGATTCCACCCGATTCTGCTGGCAGTCCATCACTATTCTCATACCCTTCATCCGCCGAACGATCAGAGGCGGCTGAACAGGCTGACAGGGACATCCCCAGTATCAGTCCGGCCAGAATAAGCAACAACCATCGTTTCATCGGTCTGCCTCCCTTTTTTCATAGCGAACAGAACACATATGACTGAATTCATCATACGCCAGACTGGATCCGCTGACAAGAAGAGGCCGTCAGCTGGATTTATCCAAAGTGAATAACAGATTCACGATTTGTTCATGACGAGATAGCGGATTTTGCATTGTCATGGCGCGTGAATCATGGTACGATAGACAGGACTATTGTCACGTATATAAGCGTTATATGCGGGGAAAAAAGAAACTCAACAGGGCGGGACGCTCTGGGAAATGGAAGGAGTGTGTTTATGATAAAACACAAGAAATTGCAAGCGTGGGTCGATGAAGTTGCACAATTATGTCAACCCGATCAAATTCACTGGGTTACAGGCTCTCAGGAGGAGAAACAGCAGCTGCTTGACCATATGGTCGAAACTGGCAGCGCGACACCGCTTGATCCGGAGAAACGCCCCGGCAGTTATCTGTTCCGCAGTGACGCGTCAGATGTCGCGCGTGTTGAGAACAGAACCTACATCGCTTCCCGCAAGGAAGAGGATGCCGGTCCGACCAACAACTGGATTGATCCGGACGAACTCAAGAAAACCATGACTGAGCTCTATAACGGATGCATGAAGGGTCGTACTCTCTATGTTATTCCTTTCTCGATGGGTCCTGTTGGTTCTCCGATTTCCAAAATCGGTGTTGAGATCACAGATAGTCCTTATGTTGTGGTCAACATGGGCATCATGACCCGGATGGGCGACGCGGTTCTGGATTATCTCGGTGAAGAGGGTGAATTCGTTCCCTGTCTCCATTCTGTCGGCGCGCCGCTAGCTGAAGGTGAAAAAGATGTACCGTGGCCGTGTGCTCCGATGGATCAGAAATATATCAGCCATTTCCCTGAAGACCGCATGATCTGGTCATATGGTTCAGGTTACGGCGGCAACGCGCTGCTCGGCAAGAAATGTTTCGCGCTGCGTATCGCTTCTGTTCAGGCAAGAGATGAAGGCTGGCTGGCTGAGCACATGCTCGTTCTGCGTCTGACCAATCCTGAAGGCAAGGTCAAATACGTTGCCGGTGCTTTCCCCAGTGCCTGTGGCAAAACCAATCTGGCCATGCTCGTTCCGACGATTCCCGGCTGGAAAGTTGAGACCATCGGTGACGATATCGCCTGGATGAAATACGGTGATGACGGCCGTCTCTACGCGATTAATCCGGAAGCCGGCTTCTTCGGTGTCGCGCCCGGAACCTCAATGTCTTCAAACCCGAACGCGATGCACAGTATTGAGAAGAACACGATTTTCACCAATACCGCTCTGACCGATGACGGTGAGATCTGGTGGGAAGATATGGGTGTCGACGCCCCTGACCACCTGATCGACTGGAAGGGCAATGACTGGACACCGGAATCAAGTGAAAAGGCTGCACATCCCAATGCCCGCTTTACCGCTCCGGCCGCCCAGTGTCCGGCGATCGCTCCTGAGTGGGAAGATCCGGCAGGTGTTCCGATTTCGGCCATTCTGGTCGGTGGACGCCGTGCCAGCACCATTCCTCTGATTCATGAGAGCTTCAACTGGGAACATGGTATTTTCATGGGCTCGATCATGGGCTCGGAAATCACGGCTGCCGCTATCTCCAACAAGATTGGCCAGGTTCGCCGCGATCCCTTTGCGATGCTGCCTTTCTGCGGTTACCATATGGGTGATTATCTCAATCACTGGCTCGAAGTCGGCAAGAATAGCGACGAGAGCAAACTGCCGAAAATCTACTATGTCAACTGGTTCCGCAAAGATGAGAATGGCCGCTGGCTGTGGCCGGGCTTCGGCGAGAACAGCCGTGTCCTGAAATGGATTTTTGACCGTGTGGATGGCAATGTTGACGCAGTCAAGACCGCGATTGGCTATATGCCGACGGTTGACGGAATTGATATTGACGGACTTGATGTCAGCAAAGATGATATGGCTGAACTGCTTCATGTCAATAAGAAAGAATGGCTGGAAGAAGCCGCTGATGTCCGCGAAAACTACAAAATATACGGCGACAAGCTGCCGGCAACGCTGGCCAGGGAACTGGATTCACTGGAAGCCCGCCTGCAAGCACTCTGATCGTCCGATCACCTCTGAACCGAAAAATCCCGTCTGCCAGGGCAGACGGGATTTTTATCGGATTTGCGTCCAGTTGACTGGCGATCAGACCAGGCCTGGCTAAATGTCTGAACGGGGAATCCGGCTGTCCTGAATTTCGAACAGGCTGAGCACCTCATCCAGGCTCATTTTCGAGAGGAGATTCTGTCCCGGCTGGATCAGGGCGTCAACCAGTTTCTGTTTTCTTTCCTGCAGCCGGTAGATTTTTTCTTCGACTGAATGACGGGTGTACAGTTTGATCACCTGAACCACATTTTCCTGACCGATGCGGTAAACACGGTCAGTCGCCTGTTCCTCGACCGCAGGATTCCACCAGGGATCGAAATGAATGACGGTATCAGCACCTGTCAGGTTCAGCCCGGTTCCGCCGGCACGTAGAGAGATCAGGAAAATACGTCCTTCACCGCCATTGAAGCGGTCGACCAGGCGAAGCCGCTCTTCAGCCGGGATTTGTCCGTCAATATAC
>RZZF01000450.1 GCA_009929975.1 Clostridia bacterium | reverse complement strand
ATCACACTTTTTTGCGGCCCAGGCGGATGACAGGATTGTGGCATTTCTCAGAATTGAACGCTGCGGCGAAACCTTCCTGTCAGAGTATCCGGATTATCTGCATGTTAACGCGGCTTTTTGTCTGCCGGAATTTCGCGGCAAAGGGATCTTCCCTAATCTGCTGAACTTCGCCATTGCCAGATTGAAGGCTGTGCCTGTGACCCGACTCGGTGTTGATTATGAAACTATCAACCCTGTGGCCGACCGATTCTGGTCCCGGCATTTCCATCCCTATTGCTATACCGTTGTGCGCCGGATTGATGAGCATGCCCTGCCGGTTGAGTCCGGTCGCATGATTTGACATCGCGCGATGATCAGACTGGATTAAGACAAATCGGCAATGTGGGCATGACATCACGCGGACGAACAGACGATTGGTATCGTGTAAAAAGAGGAGGCGGGCACCATGTGGATTGAAGTATATGACAGCACAGCATCGTTTGGCCGCGAAGCACTGGACGTCCTGCTGGACCATGAAGTGCAGAATAATCTGCCGATCAGCTTCATCAGGAATGATCGCGGCTATGATACCGGTCAATGGCTGATGGCCACAATCAAGGACGATCACGGCAGCATCGTTTTGACGGCCGCCTGCACCCCGCCGTTCAATCTCGTCCTGTACGAGACACGTAATCAGCCGAATGCCGCTGCCATCAGTTGCTTGTCGGATCACCTGAAGGATACCGGGTTCAAGATTCCCGGCATCCTGGCGGAACAGGGGCTTGCCCACCGGTTTGCGCTCTGTCATGCAGGAGCCAGCCAGTACCAGACACATTTATCCATGCATATCATGCGGCTGGATAAAGTCAATCCCATCACTAAGGCATCAGGACAGGCCCGACCCCTGCATGAACGTGATCTGTTTTATATTCCCTACTGGGAACGAGCGTTTGCCGAGGAGTGCTCAGTTGAGTCATATGACCTGCCCGAACACACCAGACGGGTCCGTCAACGCCTCGGCAAGGAGACCCATTATATCTGGGAGGATGGCCTTCCGGTCTCTCAGGCAGTTCATGGGCGTTCAACCGAAAATGGTGCCGTGGTGAACGCGGTGTATACACCGCCTCACTACCGCGGCAACGGTTATGCTTCATCTGTTGTCGCTG
>RZZF01000129.1 GCA_009929975.1 Clostridia bacterium | reverse complement strand
TTGGCCTGCTGGGCCTGCTCGATGTCTGGGTTCCCCGTGAGACCATGATCCGGTATCTCGGTGAAGGATCCGGCCTGCGCGGTATCGTGATCTCCATTTTAATTGGCTCGGCTGCGGCCGGGCCCTTATATGGGGCTTTCCCTGTCGCGCTGGTCCTGATGAGAAAAGGGGCTAAATTTTCCAATGTCCTGCTGTTCATCGGAGCTTGGTCAACGACTAAAATTCCCATGCTTCTCTTTGAGATCTCATCGCTTGGTCTGAAGTTCGCGCTGACCCGTCTCGCGGTCAGTCTGGCCGGTATTTTCACCATCGCCTATGTCGTGGAAAAAACGATGCATAAAAAGGAAGTTGACGCCATTTATCAACAGGCGCTGGATCAGGAATAGCGGCGGTTCAGTCGACCTGCCTTGCCATCAAACACGGAATAATGAGCCGTTTACCTGAAAACTGCCTGGATTCATGTCATAATGATCATAAACACCGGCGGTCCGTCGGGTCATGTTCCACCCTGGTCGTATGAAAAGACGAGATGGAGGAGCTCATTACGTGAATATTCTTGTTTGTATCAAACAGGTACCAGGAACCACAAAAGTGGAGATCGATCCGGCTAACGGGGTGCTCCGGCGCGATGGAATCGCGAGCAAGATGAATCCCTATGATCTGTATGCGTTGGAGACCGCGCTGACAATCAGAGAACAGCATGACGGTTTGGTTTCGGTTATCACGATGGGGCCGCCGCAGGCAGAGGCCATCATCCGCGAAGCCTATATGATGGGCGCGGATCAGGGTTTTCTGCTGACCGACCGGCGTTTCGCCGGATCGGACGTTCTGGCGACCTCCTACACTTTATCCCAGGGGATCAGGACAATCGGGTCCTTTGATCTAATTATCTGCGGTAAACAGACAACCGATGGTGACACGGCGCAAGTGGGTGCGGCTATCGCTGAATGGCTGGATATTCCCCATGTGACCTGGGTCCGCGCGATCAGAACCATCACGGAACGTGGCATGACCGTGGAAAAAAACATGGCCGAATCCATTGAAACGGTCAGCATTCAGTTCCCCTGCCTGATTACGGTGGATAAAGATATCTACATGCCGCGGCTTCCGTCCTACAAAAAAATGATCGAAACAAACAACCGGACGATCACATCTCTGAGTCTGGATGATCTTCCTGATCAGGACGAAAATCACTATGGACTGAACGGTTCCCCGACACAGGTGGAACGGATTTTCCAGCCGGACGACAGCCGGGAGCAGGTCATCTGGGATGATGCCATGGACGATGGAGCGGATAAGCTATTTACGGTTCTGATTAATGAGAAATATATAAGGACGTAGCGACATGGACGGATTAATCATTGGCCAGCAATGTACATTATGCGGGAAGTGCCTCGAGGTCTGCCCATTTGACGCGCTCGAGCTGATCGACGGCAGAATCCAGGTCAACGCGAACTGCAGGCTGTGCCGATTGTGTGTCAAGCACTGCCCTGAGCAGGCCATCCGTTTGCAGACGAGCGCATCTGTCGTCGACAAGAGCGAGTGGCGGGGCATCATGGTCTTTGGCGAATATGGCGATGGCCAGCTGCATCCGGTGACCATTGAACTGATCGGCAAGGCCAGGGAACTCGCCGGGAAAACAAAGATGGCCGTGTCCGTCGTACTGGTGGGACATGACCTGGGGCAAACGGCCGACTCCCTGCTGGACTACGGTGTCAACACCGTCTATGTCTATGACGATCCGGCGCTTGCCACTTTCAGGGTCGATGTCTATGCCAATGTCCTGACTGAGATCATCGGTGAGATGAAACCGTCGGTTGTCCTCATCGGCGGAACTTCCCTCGGCCGATCGCTGGCTCCCAGGGTCGCGACCCGCTTCCGGACCGGTCTGACCGCCGACTGCACACAGCTTGATATCAAGGATAATACGGATCTCATCCAGATCCGTCCGGCGTTCGGCGGCAATATCATGGCCCAGATTATCACGACACGGACGCGGCCGCAGTTCGCGACCGTCCGCTACAAAGTCATGGACAGCGCAGTGAAAACCGTTCGGACCGGCAAGGTTATCTCCCGCAGCATCCCGTCAGATCTGTTGAAAAGCAGACTTGAGGTTGTTAGGATCGAGAAGAAGGACGCCTTGCCATCTATTACCGAGGCGGATGTCCTGGTTGTTGCCGGTCAGGGCGTCCGGTCGAAGGATGATCTCGTGCTGATCCGGCAGCTCGCCGACCGGCTTGGCGGGCAGATCGCGTCAACACGGCCGATGGTTGAAAAGGGCTGGCTGGATTATACCCGGCAGATCGGACTTTCCGGCCGGACCGTCAAACCGAAGCTGATTATCACCTGTGGTGTTTCCGGCGCGATTCAGTTCTGTGCCTGTATGAATGCCGCCGATCTGATCATTGCCATTAACCGTGACCCCGCCGCGCCGATCTTCAGGATCGCGCACTACGGGATCGTCGGTGATCTATATAACGTCATACCGAAGCTGATCCAGCGGATTGAAGGAAGTGCGCAGTATGCCATATAACCAGTTGAATGCCCGGGATATCGAGCGGCTTGAGGCGATCGTCGGTAAAGAACATGTACTGATAGGGGACGCGATCCATGAGGATTTCACCCATGATGAAATGATGGAGTACGGATGCTTCAGCCCCGACGCAGTGGTCCAGGCCATGACGGCCGGACAGGTGTCGCAGATCATGAAGCTTGCGTATGAACGCGAGCTGCCGGTGACACCGAGAGGATCAGGTACGGGGCTATGCGGCGGCTGCGTGGCGATCAGCGGCGGCATCCTGCTTTCTCTGGCCGGGATGAATCAGATCCTCGAGTTCGACGAAGAGAACCTGACGGTGACGATCGAACCCGGTGTTCTACTGATGGATCTGGCGGCGGCCGCGATTGAACGGGGGCTTCTCTACCCGCCGGATCCGGGCGAGAAGTCCGCGACAGTCGGCGGCAATGTGATGACCAATGCCGGCGGCATGCGTGCGGTCAAATACGGAGTGACCCGGGAGTATGTCAGGGGGATGACGGTTGTTCTCCCCAATGGCGACATTGCCAGATTCGGTGGCAAAGTCGCGAAAAACAGCTCGGGTTATGATCTGAAGAATCTTCTGATTGGCTCTGAGGGAACGCTGGCGATTGTGACGGAGCTGATCCTCAAACTGGTGCCGCTGCCGCCACATAGTTTATCGCTGCTCGTTCCGTTCGCGACTCTGGCCAGCTGTATTGAGACGGTACCGAAAATCATCATGTCCAGAGTCGTACCGACCGCGATCGAATTCATGGAACGGGATGTCATTGAGGCGTCTGAACGCTACCTCGGCCATACATTCCCGGATAAAACATCGAACGCGTACCTGCTCCTGACTTTCGACGGCCATTCACAGGCTGAGCTTGAGGCAGCCTACCGGAAAGTGGCGGATATCTGCCTGGAGAATGGCGCGATTGATGTGTTCATATCCGATACAGAAGAACGGCAGGACAGCATCTGGAAGGCAAGAGGCGCGTTCCTTGAGGCGATTAATACGTCAACACCCTCCATGGATGAATGTGATGTCGTCGTCCCGCGCAACCGGATTGCCGACTATGTGAAGTCAGTCGCCGGTGTACAGAAAAAGTTCAACCTGCGTATCCCCAGCTTCGGCCATGCCGGTGACGGCAATCTGCATGTCTATCTGTGCAAGGATGACGCGACGGATGAGATATGGGAGCACAAGCGGCAGGCGATCATGGAAATCATGTATGAAACGGCCAAGATGATGGGCGGGCAAGTCTCCGGTGAACACGGCATCGGCCATGCGAAGATCCGTTATCTGGAGGAGTCCGTCGATGAAGCGTCGCTGGCACTCATGCACGGTATCAAGCAGGTGTTTGATCCGAAGAATATACTTAATCCCGGCAAGGTGGTCCGGCTGCAGCCTGAAAATACGCTATAATCAAAATGAATAGACGCATCGATCAGCCAATGCCAGGAGGTCGCACAATGAAAAAGATCGGATTTATTGACTACTTTCTTGATGAATGGCACGCGAACAACTACCCTGATTGGATCAGGGAAAACTGCAGGACCCACGGACGGGACATGGAGCTGGCTTATGCCTGGGCCGATATCGATCAGCCCGGCGGATTGAGTACGCGGGACTGGTGCGCGAAGTATCACGTCACCGCATGTGGCTCGATTGATGAACTGGTTGAGAAATCTGATTATCTCATCGTGCTGTCACCGGATCATCCGGAACACCATGAACGGCTGGCTGAGAAGGCACTCGCAGCCGGCAAGCCCGTCTACATTGATAAAACTTTTTCACCTGATCTTGCATCCGCCATCCGTCTGTTTGAACGGGCCGAACAGCATCACACGCCCATGTTCTCAAGCTCTGCCCTGCGCTATGCGGCGGAACTGGCTTCATTCCCGGACGACCGCGTGAAACCGCAGACACTGGAGCATGTCTCGACACTGGGCCCCGGTGTTTTTGCCAATTACTCGGTTCATCAACTGGAGATGATCGTTGCCCTGATGGGCCCCGGCGCGAAACGGGTGAAGAGCGCAGCGACACAGCACAGCCACACCTTATTCTATGATTATGGAGACGGACGCCTCGCGTCCATGCTGCAGATTCAGGACACACCGTTTCAGGTATCCCTGCAGCTGCGTGACGGCACCGGTCTGTTCATCGGCCAGTGTTCCGATATTTTCCCGCGGATGATTCATGCGATCCTCAATTTTTTCGAATCCGGCCAGCCGCCGGTCGCAAAAGAAGAAACACTGGCGATCATGGCAATGATCGAAGCCGGTGCCAAAGCCATTCAGAACAGCGATGCCTGGATCAGTATTGAATCGGTATAGCTGACCGGACGCGCTGCTATTTTCGTCCCTCAAGATCATATTGGTCTTTTTTGCCGAGTTGAATATTGAGGGCATGGACGGAAATCTGCAGCTCATAAACGAGCAGCGCCAGTGATATCAACAGCAGCACCAGGCTGCCGGCGAAGATAACTTCAGCAGGTATCGTCAGCCTGGAGAAAATCAGAAACATGCTGGCGACACAGAAAAAGAAACTCAGCGCTCCGAAAATCTGCATCCAGCGGATGATGTTGATCCGGCGCTGCAGATTGCGGATCTGTCCGGCCAGTTGTTCATTGGCTTTCTCCATATATTGGGCATGCAGATCGCGGATCAGCTGAGCCAGAACGACGAAACGGTTGGTATAGGCCAGCATCAGCAGCGAAATGGCCGGAAACAGCAGAGCCGGAGTGGTCAGTGACAGTTCGGGATTCATGATGTTGCGCTCAATCCTTTCTATCATGGATTCGATCATATTTCCGTAAGAAGAGTGTAGCACAGACCGGGGGATCTTTCGTCACATCGGCACATCAGCGTCTGTTGACAGATGACCAGATCTGTCAGATAAAATTGGTGACAAATATCATTTGAACCATGATTGGATCAACTATAAAATTGGAATAGACAGTACGCATGCCTGAACAAGGCCTCGAGCGACGGGTGAGTGCCCGGGTGAGGTGCGATGGATCGATTGATACACGACGAGATCTACCGGTTTTTATTTGAACACAGTTTTGACGCGATTTTACTGACCAATCCAAACGGCGAAATCTATCGGGCGAATCCAGCGGCGTGCAAATTGCTGCAGAGAAACGAGGAAGAGATCTG
>RZZF01000449.1 GCA_009929975.1 Clostridia bacterium | reverse complement strand
CCGCATAGCTCAGCAAAGGATGCGCGTGTCCATGATTTCCCCGCAACACTTCAACCCATCCAAGCGTGTCGGCGATTTCCGGATTGCCTGGATGCAGGTTCCAGGCGGCAACGGCCAGTTGATATGCTTCTTCCAATTCTGAAGCCGTCCACGCCTCTCGCGAGACAATCAGTGAGGCTAAATTGTTCAACGCCAGTGCATGTTTAGGATTGATTTTCAGGGCGCACCGGTAGCTGTCTATAGCCCAATCTGGACGATTCAATGCCAGATGCAATCGCGCCGTCAGCAGATGAGGCGATTCCGAAGCCGGATACAGAATCCGGGCTCTTTCCAACAAGGTTAGCGCCTCCTGGTTCTGATTTAATTCTAGATGACACTCCGCCAGCATCAGGAGTGTTTCCAGGTTCAGCCAGTCGCCATCCACCAGACCTTTCAGCCAGGGAATCGCCTCCGTATAACGTCCTTGCCGCATCAGGACACGCGAAAGCAGCGTCCGGCCGGCAATGGATTTTGGATCCCGCTGCAAACTGGCCTGACACTGCTCCACGCAGGCGCTCCACAGTTCCCGCAGATAATAAACGGTCCCCAGGACGAGGGGCCCGGACGCGCTTTGCGGACTATCCCGGATCAGCGCTTTGCCCGTTTCGTAGGCCTCATCCAGCCTCCGTTCCGCCAGCAGCAGTTCGGCCAGTCGCACACGGATGGCGCTATCGCCGGCCTCCGACGGAGCCAGGGACTGGTAGATGTCAATGGCCCCATCCGCATCACCGGTCGCCAGCCGGAGTTCGGCCAGCTCCCGGGCGGCAGGAACCCGTGTGGATTCCTGTGCCAATAAGGGAGTCAGCAGGTTACGGGCTTCCGTTCCGCGGCCACACTGAATCAACACCCGCGCCATCCCCAGAAGATCCCATCGCTCCTGAGGCACCAACACGGAAATGCCATCCAAATAGTCCTGTGCCAGCTCCGACTGCCCCAAATCGGCCGCCGCCGCTGCGGCCAGCAACAGAGCACGGGCATGATCCGGCGCCAGTTCTAATGCCGATCGGGCATTGTGAAGGGCAGACTGAACCCGTCCCAGCTGGCGCTGGCATTCGCCGATCCGCACACGAAACCCCGGGTCATCCGGATGCAGCCGTCCTCCCTCCTGCGC
>RZZF01000448.1 GCA_009929975.1 Clostridia bacterium | reverse complement strand
AGTTTGTCGCAGCCGGCTCCCCCATCCAAAACATCGTTGCCGTCTTCGCCGTAGAGCTTGTCATCGCGGTCCATAGCGAGCAGTAATCCCGCCAATAAACTCTCAAAAGGAAATGTTGTTAACCTGCTTAAATAATATAACCGCAACTGATTGATGAACTCGGCGCTGAAACCATCGCCGCCGCTGATCACATCGTCTCCCGACAGGCCATGAACGATATCACGTCCGCCTCCAGCCAAAATGATGTCGGTTCCGGAGGTGCATGAAAGAGAATCGGCCCCATCTCCGTACAAACGAAAATCGAGTGCGGCATTATACAATTCGGTACTGGTATAAAGTGTGCCATCTCCCATTTCCAATGAAAAACCGGATGTGAAGCCTCCGGGGATAATCACTCTATTCCCTGTAGAGGAGCAAAGGAGGACATCCTTGCCGGTTTCGTTGTGGCTGATTGAACCAGCAGTAGTGGCGGTTCCCCGCATCCAGGTCAACCCTTCAAGGCTGGTGACCCCGGCAAAACGGATAAAGTTCAGACCTTCCTGGTCGTTGATATAATCCGTGCCATCACCGGAGGAGAACACATAGACATCGTCTCCTGCCCCTCCAGAGAGCCGATCGTTGCCGCTTTCCCCTTTGAGGATGTCATTCCCCAGACCGCCAAAAAGCTGGTCATCCCCCGAACCGCCATACAATTGGTCGTCGCCGTTTCCGGAATTATCCGGATTATCGCCCCAGAGCCAATCGTTGCCGTCATCCCCGTACAGAAGATCATTGTTCTCCCCCCCGTACAGTTCATCAATGCCACTGCCACCTCTCAGGAAATCGATGCCGCCGGCACCGTACAGCAGATCGTGTCCAGCCCCGCCATAGAGGGCGTCATCTCCGCCGTTGCTGGAAGTCGCATCATTGTCACCCCAGAGGATGTCGTTTTCGTCGTCACCGGAGAGAAGGTCATTGCCCAGTCCGCCAATCAGACAGTCATTGCCGCTGCCGCCGTACAGGCAGTCGTCGCCATCGGCGGCAAAGGCCAGATCCAGTTGGATTTCCGACGAACTCATACCGGTCAGGTATCCGTCAGAATAAAAGCTCCCGCGGCTTCCATGATTTCGGTCAATCCATCCCAGTCAGCCATGACCTTAATCTGTCTGGAAG
>RZZF01000447.1 GCA_009929975.1 Clostridia bacterium | reverse complement strand
CTGATTCCAAGTCCGATTACCCGATTCACTGTTTGAACACAATTATTTCCCGGAACTGGAAAGACGTGTTGTCGGTGATTGCCGCGCGTTGATGGGAAATGTGCGGCTTTTTTCATGCCTGTAGAGACTGGAAAGAAAGGGGACTGACGATGCGGCTGGGTGGTTATCTGGCACTGACACTGAAAGACGATCCCGGCTATCTTGCAGCCGTCTGCTTCACACAGGGCTGTCCGCTGCGTTGCCCCTACTGCCACAACCCGGATCTCGTCCTGCCGTCTGGCGGTGCGGACGCGACACCGTTGCCGGCCACGGAATTTCTCGATTATCTGCGCCGGCGGCACCGCCAGCTCGACAGCGTCGTGATCAGCGGCGGCGAACCGCTGCTCCAGCCGGATCTGCCCGATTTTCTCGCGGATATCCGGTCGCTGGGCCTGCGAATCAAGCTCGATACCAGCGGCGCGCTGCCGGATCTGCTCCTGCCGCTGCTGAAGCGCCAACTTATCGATTTCGTCGCCCTCGATTTCAAAAACAGCCACGATCGACTGGCTGAAACCTGTGGCCTGTCAGGCCCTGCGATGACGGCCGACGACTATGGAAAAAATTGGTGTCAGACACAAAAGATTTTGCAAGTTGAAAGGGTCGATCATGAAATTCGGACCACGGTGGTTCGGGAATTTCATCCGCTGCCGGTTCTGCGGGACATGGCCATGGAACTGGTTGCTGCCGGCGCTTATGAAACCCCCTGGTTTCTACAGACGTTCCGGCGAAGCGGGCCGCTGCTCGCCGACCGGATCGGCAGTGATCTGACCATGACCGCGTATCAGCCAGCGGAGATGAAAATGATTCAAGCGACTCTGACATCCATTATTCCAACCGTCCAGCTTCGCTGAACATAAACCGACAGGAGGAACCCCCATGAACTACCAGGTTGAAAAAAGAGACGGACGCCGCGTTGATTTCTCACTCGACAAAATCCGCCACGCGATCGAAGCGGCTTTCACAGCCCAGGCCATCGCCTGTGACGATTCCGTGCTGGAGCGTCTGGCCCTGCAGGCCACCGCGGAGTTCGCCCCGCTGGTCCGCGATCAGGTGATCTCGGTTGAGCAGATCCAGGACGCGGTTGAAGTCGTCCTGATCCAGACCGGTTATACCC
>RZZF01000128.1 GCA_009929975.1 Clostridia bacterium | reverse complement strand
GGTTCACGGAGAATACAGCCGGTGATTTCCCAATGTCCGGTCGTTGTGTCTTTTCCGGCGGCCAGCGGTTCAAGACGGGCCACATCGCCGGTCACAGACTCAGGTATGCTAAAGCGGCCAAGCCCTTCAAGCAGGCCCAGTCCGAGCGATTCCAGATTCGGCAGCTTGAGCTGCGGGCAGTGGTCAGCCAGATGGCCCAGCGTATTGGCTCCGCTGTCGCCATAATCCGCGGCATCTTGCGCGGCACCGATTCCCACACTGTCAAGTACGATCAGGATGACTCGTTTTTGCATATTGCAACCTCCTGCCTGTCGGTTCAGGCAATGACATCGATGACAACCGGACGCGTCCGCGGCGGGCGGCTGTCCAGCTGAATCGCGTTCAGGGCCTGATCTCTGATGGATTTTACGCGCCCGGCCGGTCCGAGAACTTCCAACAGAGGTTCACCTTCTTCAACCCGGTCTCCGAGTCGCTTGCGCATGATGATTCCCGCGGACAGATCGATCAGATCTTCATGGCGGCGCCGTCCGCCGCCGAGATCAACAAAAGCTTCACCCAGCGCAGCTGTGTCCATTCGGCTGACATAGCCTGATTGAGCCGCCAGGCCGACGGCACGGGATTCAGCCCGGGGCAGCCGGTCCGGCTGGTCCACGATCCGGCTGTCGCCGCCCTGAGCCAGAATCAGGTCGCGGAAGCAGTCCAGCGCCCGTCCGGACTGGATCTGTTGGTCGAGCAGCTGTCGGGCCATGTGCCCGCTGTCGGTCCGACCGGCCAGTTCCAGCAGCTGAACACCGAGAATACGGGTGACATCGAGCAGATCACCGCTTCGCCGTCCGCTCAGCACATCGATCGCTTCCAGCACTTCAAGGCTGTTCCCGATATAGTCGCCGAGCGGCTGGTCCATGCGGCTGATGACGGCCCTGACCCGCCGGCCGACCTGATGGCCGATGGCAACCATGGTTTCAGCCAGCTGGCGTGCCTCTTTTTCAGTTCGCATGAACGCTCCGCTGCCGCATTTGACATCAAGCACGATCGCGTCACTTCCGGCCGCGATTTTCTTGCTCATGATGCTCGCCGCGATCAGGGGAATACTGTCGATGGTCGCCGTGACATCGCGCAAGGCATAAAGTATACGGTCAGCCGGCGTCAGTCTGGCTGTCTGGGCCAGTATCACCATTCCGACACGCCGGGCCTGGGCGATCGCGTCCTCAGCTGACAGATCGGTTCGGAAACCGGGAATTGACGCGAGCTTGTCAATGGTACCACCGGTAAACCCAAGACCGCGGCCGGACATTTTTACGACCGGTACATCACAGGCTGCCAGCAGCGGAACCAGGATAAGCGTTGTCGTATCAGCCACTCCGCCGGTGCTGTGCTTGTCAACCTTGATTCCCGCGATGCCGCTCAAGTCAAGCTGGTCTCCCGAGGCTGCCATCGCCAGCGTCAGTCGGGCGGTTTCCTCGGTATTCAGACCGTTGATGTACATGGCCATCAGCATGGCCGCGGTCTGATAATCGGCCCAACTGCCGTCACACACGCCCTCAATGAAGGCGTTGATCTCCTGCTCTGTCAGTCGATGGCCGTCCCGCTTGCGGGCAATCAGTTGTGCCGGCTGCATGAAATCCCTCCTTACCGGTTGAGTTCACGGCGAAGCCGGTCGCAATAATACTGGACATTTTCCCAGCGTGCGGTCGGCGGGATGCGGTGGTCCGGGCAGGGAATAAAGCCACCGGCGTCCGTCAACCGGCGCAGGCGTTCGATTTCTTGATCAATGGCTGCGTAATCCAGCGCGAACACGTTTTTGTTCATGCCGCCCACACCGCGCAGTTCCGGTCCGTACCGGGCGCGCCAGGGTGTGATGCTGGCGTTCCAGACCCCCACCTCAATCGGAAACATGGTATTGACACCATGGCTGAACCAGGTCGGGATCAGCCGGTCAATGACACCGTCACAGTCCAGTGAAACAATATCGATATCATACGCGAGCAGGAGCCGGGTAAACTTCTCATACCACGGGCCGACTTTTTCCTCGAAGACGTCCGGATGAATCAGCGGACCGCTTTTGCAGCAGATGTCTTCCCAGAAATGCGCATAGTCAGGCCGGGCACCTTGTTCGAGACAGCTCTGGAGTACCTGCAGCTGCAAAGCCGCATGGGTATCGATGATTTCTGTGAAAAGCGGCTCATCGTCAATCAGCAGATAAGCGGACCCTTCCAGTCCGAGCCAGTTGCGGATGGTTCCAAACAGACTGCCGCAGTTGATGCCCAGCGGAGTGGCACGATCGTCCGTGCTGCGCAGCCGGTCAAGGTCAGGCCGCGAGATGCGGGCGGATGAAAATTGCAGGCGCGGCAGAAAATGTTCTTCCCAGGATGCCCGGTCCGTCAGCAGATGACCGACTTCAGAGGGAATCGAAGTGATACCGGGTTTGGTCAGGATGATCGCGCCGTTTTCATCGACTGATTTGATCTGTCCGTTCGGCAGTGTTTCGATGACCCGGGTCTCGATCGGCGGCAGCAGGCCGGTGATGCCGCCGGCGCAGTCGCCCCAGCCGAAGTCAAAGCCCAGTGTCTGGCTGACGATCTGTTCGGCTGACCGTCCGCCTGCGGGATCAGCCAGATCGGCAGGCAGATGGTCTTCCGCCTGCCATTTGCGGACTGTGTCGTCCCAGTAGCCAAAATGAACGACGGGGAAATAGTCATAGGCTTCATCATGCAGAATTGCCCTGGTGTTCTGTCGAAGATTCATCGGCGGACCTCCTCGTCCTGGTTTGCTTATGATTATTCTACCTGAATCGATCAGGTCTGGCCATCAGAATGGCCAGACAGGCTGTACGTAATCCCATGAATTTCAGCGGAATGGCATCACTTTATCCATGCGTGGCCATTGCAAACAGAGGTATAATGGAAGCAGATTTTCTGCGGCCGCCACAGGCGCGGCTGCAGGTGTATGGAGGGGTATGTGAATCAGTTGATGGAATTCAGACAACTTGGACGATCCATTGCCCGCATGACGGTTCCCGTTCTGATTGAGCAGTTTTTTATTGTCATCATGGGTGTGGTCAATACAATGCTCGCGTCGAACATGGGACCGCAGGCCATCTCAGCGATCGGAATGGTTGATACCATCAATATTGTCGTCATATCGGTTTTCAGCGCCATGTCGGTCGGCGGAACGGTCGTTGTCGCCCAGTATACCGGCCGGGGAGACCGGGAGCGTGCCAATCAGGCCGCCGCCCAGGCGTTGACATCCTGTCTTTTGATCAGCGGCCTGGCGACATTGGCACTGTTCTTCTCCCGCAGCTGGCTCGTTCAGACCTTGTTCTCCGATGCTGAACCGCAGGTCATTGCCAACGGGCTTGGCTATCTCGGCATTGTACTCTGGTCCTATATACCACTGGCTCTGACAAGCATCGGCTTTGGTATTCTGCGTGGTGCCGGCGATACCAGAACCCCGATGACCGTCTCGATTCTGATGAATCTGTTCAATGTTGTTTTCAGTTATGTGCTGATCTATGGCTTCTCGATCAGTCTCGGCTTTCTCCATATCGTATTTCCTTCGTTTGGTGTGCGGGGGGCCGCGACCGGCCTGTTGATGGCCAGAACTGCCGGAATGCTGCTGATCATGATACCGATTCTGCGCGGATCAAAAGATATCCAGTTGACACGGCTCAGTCATTTCCGGATTCAGATGCGCATGCAGAAAATGATTTTCCAGCTCGGAGTTCCGGCGGGAACGGAGCAACTGCTGTTCAACGGCGGAAAATTGATTGTTCAGATGTTCATCGTCAGCCTTGGAACCGCTTCAATGGCCGCCAATACGATCAGCAACTCGGTCAACAGCCTGACCATGATTCCCGGCAACGCGATGGCGATTGCCGCGACCGCGATCGTCGGTCAGCAGATGGGACGGTCGAAACCGCAGGAGGCCCGGCGGCAGCTGAAATTTCTCGTTCTGGTTTCAAGCGCCGCCATGCTGCTGCTCAGTCTTAGCCTCTTTCCATTGCTGAATCTGGTGGTCGGGCTGTATACCCGTGATCCGGAAACCGCCAGTCTGGCCCATTTTGTCCTGACCACTTCACTGATCGCGCAGCCACTGCTCTGGTCGACATCGTTTATCCTGCCGAGCGGATTGCGTGGCGCCGGGGATGTCCGCTACACCATGATTATTTCAATCGTCAGCATGTGGCTGCTGCGGATCGGCATCGGCTATCTGTTCGCGATTGTCTTTGCCTGGGGGGTTGTCGGGATCTGGCTGGCGATGTACGCGGACTGGGCCGTCCGGTCGATATTCTTTTACATTCGCATGCTGGGCAGGCGCTGGCTGCAGAAGTCTGTGATAGACTGATACCGTCTGCTGATCGGTGCCGGACTGCCGGGGGCCGCTCAACTTGGGAAAAGGAAGGTTTTTATTGTGATGGATAATCAAGCTCTTTATGAACGCCTGCTGCAGGATTTGGTCCAGGCTCCTGTGATTGATACACACGAACATCTGCCGCCGCTGGAAAGTCTGCAGGAGCCGCATGCTGATGTGCTCAGTGAATACACCGCACACTATATCAGTTCGGATCTGATTTCAGCAGGCCTCAGCCAGCAGCAGCTGGATTATGTGAGAGACAGCAGCCAGCCGCTGGAGCAGCGCTGGCTGACGGTCGAACCGTACTGGGAAGCCTGCCGTCTGACAGGGTATGCCCGGGCTCTGGACATTTCGGTCCGTCAGCTGTATCAGCTTGACGGGATCCATCGGTATACGATTTTGCCGCTCAATCTGAAATTTCTTGAGAATCGCCGGCCGGGACACTACCACGATGTGATTCGCGATCACTGCCATATTGTCCGCTGCATCAATGATGATTTTCAAAATGACCTGGCCCGGCTGCCGGATCAGTCGCATCTTTTTACCCGTGTCTGGCATCCGGACCGCTGGTTCTACCGCTGCGCGCCCTATCTGGAACTGCGGACCCGGGCACAGGCCGCCGGTCTGAACGGCTTTCACACTCTCAAGGATTTCCTGCGCCTGCTTGATCATGAATGGCAGCTGCTGGCCCGCCACGGAATGGAGATTCTGAAACTCAGTATTGCATATGAGCGATCTCTTGATTTTCCTGAAGTGTCTGAAAGCGACGCGGAAATGGCGTTCCGGCAGTTGATGGAGCAGCTGAAACAGACCCCTGAAGAAAGTATCCTGCTGCCGGATGACCTGCAGAATTTCATGATGCATCAGATACTCAGCAGAGCCGCACGCGACCATCTGATCATCCAGGTGCATACCGGCCTGCAGGAGGGCAACGGCAATCTGCTGGCGAACAGCAATCCTCTGGCGCTGAACCCGCTGATTCTCCGCTATCCTGAAATCTGGTTTGACCTGTTCCATATCGGATATCCGTATGTCGGTGAGGTCTGTACTCTGGCCAAGATGTTTGCCAATGTCAGTATCAATATGTGCTGGAGCCATATCATCGCTCCGGTCGCCGCCCGCCGCGCCTTGTCGGAATTCCTGGACGCGGTGCCGGCGAATAAGATCAGCGCCTTTGGCGGGGACTACCTGTTCCCGGATGGCATTCCCGGCCATCTGCAGCTGGCAAGGGAAAATGTCGCCGCGGTCCTGACGGAGAAAGTCCAGTTACATATCCTGGATGAGGATCAGGCCAGACTGCTGGGCCGCCGCCTTTTCTATGATAACCCGCGCCGGATATTCCGGCTCAGCCTGCCGGACAA